>NZ_PPRD01000016.1 GCF_002902575.1 Staphylococcus croceilyticus
CTTTTAGATAGTGCACTTTCTTCTAATTCTTCTATTTGAGATTCATATGAAGGTGTTTCCGTATCTTGATAAACAATACCTTTAATTAAAGATTCATGATCTAATACAGTTTTCATAGCTAATTGTTTATCCGTTGGGTCGTATCCTTCAATATCATCTAAACTAGTTAAATGTTCTTTAAACCAATCATACGTATTGATTTTATTATATGTTACGCATGGTGAGAATACATTTACGAAAGAAAAACCGTCATGATTTATAGCATCTTCAATTAATTTTGTTAATGCTTTAATATCACTTGAGAATCCTTGTGCCACAAACGTCGCACCTGAAGACAATGCTAATTCTAATGGTGCTACATTTTTTTCAATATTACCTTTAGGCGTAGATTTAGTTACAAACCCAACTGCTGAAGAAGGAGAAGTTTGACCTTTTGTTAAACCATAAATTTGGTTATCCATAACAATATAAGTCATATTCATATTACGGCGTAAAGCGTGAATAGTATGTCCCATACCAATGGCATAACCGTCTCCGTCTCCGCCTGAAGCAATAACTGTTAAATCTTTGTTAGCCATTTTAACGCCTTGAGCGAGTGGTAAAGCACGTCCATGAATACCGTGAACACCATATGAATTAATGTAACCTGATAAACGACCTGAACAACCTATACCTGTAATGATTGCTACTTCTTCTGGTTCAAGTCCAACATTAGCTGCTGCTTTTTGGATAGCTGCTTGAACAGAGAAATCTCCACAACCTGGGCACCAATTTGGCTTAACATTATTTCGGAAATCTTTAAATGTAGCCAATTAAACCAACTCCTTAATTTCTTTAGCTATTTCTAATCCTTTTTCTTCAATTTCATGAGGTAAGAATGGCGTACCATCATATTTAGTTTGGTTGATTAATTTACTTTGAACATTTGTGTTCATTTTAATAATATTTGCTAATTGTCCTTGATAGTTATGTTCTGCGATAACTACTTTTGAAGCTTTATCTATAGCGTTTTGAATCATTTCTACTGGTAGAGGATGCAATTGACGAATTTGCATTGTATTTACTTTGATACCTTTTTCATTTAAGCGTTTAGTACCTTCTTGTATGGCACCTTTACTTGAAATAAATCCGATATATAATATATCCGCTTCGTCATGTGCTTCATTTAACTCTACAGGATTTTCAATTAATATATCAGCTGTTTTACGCATACGTTTTTCCATTTGTTGACGTCTGTTCTCAGCTGCTTCACTTGGTTTACCTTCTTCATTATGCTCAACACCAGTCACATGGTGAATACCACCTTTAACTCCAGGAATCGGTCTAGGAGATACACCATTACTTGTTAATGCATAACGTCTAAAGTATTGTTTGTCGTCCTCTTCACGTTCTATATCAGATTGTAATAACTCTCCACGTTTAATTTGGATTTTATTATAATCAAGTTTTTTAACAGTTTGTTTACCTAATGACAATTGTAAATCACTTAATACAATGACTGGACATTGATATTCTTCTGCTAAATTAAAAGCTTCCATTGTTAAATAGAATGCATCTTCAGCATCAGTTGGAGCTACGACAATTTTAGGAATATCGCCATGTGTACCATATATCATTTGCATTAAATCTGATTGTTCTTGTTTCGTAGGTAATCCTGTTGAAGGACCTCCACGCTGAGTATTAACAATAACCAATGGCGTTTCAGTCATACCTGATAAACCAATAGCTTCCATCATTAATGATAAACCTGGTCCAGCACTAGCTGTAAATGCTCTTACTCCAGCATAGTTAGCTCCAATAGCCATGTTAGCCGCTGCAATTTCGTCTTCAGTTTGAACAACTGTGCCCCCAACTTTAGGAACATTCGCAATCATATATTCCATAATTTCTGAAGCGGGTGTAATTGGATAAGCAGCCATAAATCTTGAACCTGCTGAGATAGCACCTAATCCGATTGCATCATTACCAATCATATACAGATGTGGATCTTCATTATTTGCTTCTAATGTGAAGTCACCTTCAACCTCAGATAAATGCTCTTTCATTAAATTATATCCTTGGTTTAAAGCTTCAATATTCATTTCAACGACTTTATCGCCTTTTTTATTGAACATGTTATGAATAAGTTCTTCAAACGTGTTCGTCTCTAAATCCATAATTGCACATGTTGCGCCTACTGCTACCATGTTCTTCATAAGCGCTGTACCTAATTCTTTAGCGGTGCTCGTAAAAGGTAATTCAATTAATTGTGCACGACAATCTTCAGGTTTACTAGGTTTTGCTTTAGCATCCGCAATGATAATGCTATCTTCTCTCATCTCATGATGATTTAGCTCAATCGTTTCTTGGTCAAATGCAACTAGAATATCTAAATCATCGCTAATCGCGTGAACCGGTTCGATAGATACTCTAATTTTATTATTTGTGTGACCGCCTTTGATACGACTAGAGAAATGTCTATATCCATATAGATAGTAACCTTTGCGGTTCATTGCTGTGGCGAATATTTCACCTGTTGATTCAATTCCTTCACCTTGTTGTCCGCCCACTTTCCATGATATTTGTGATTTCATATCATATGCCTCCTGTGGAAATAATTCATCTTAAATAATAACAAAAATAACCACCGTCTTACTATGTCAACAGTGGCATTTGATTAAATTCATACTAATGGACTATAATAAATCCATTTTCAATAAAAATTATTAAACGCAAAATATATTATTTACTAAAAGGATGATCGTCATTGATTAAAATTCTTTCAATGTGCTTCGTTCTACCATTTTTATCTAAATCAATAATAACACCTGAAAGAACACTTCTTCCATCATTTGGAACTACATGTCTTTGAGGTAAACTTGTGATAAAGCGTTCAATTACTTCATCGCGATTAATTCCCAGGATACCATCATAGTAACCTGTCATTCCTACGTCGGTAATATATCCAGTGCCTTGGGGTAAAATACGGTCGTCAGATGTTTGAATATGCGTATGTGTGCCAACTACTGCGCTTGCTCGACCATCTAAATACCATCCCATAGCATTCTTTTCTGATGTAGTTTCAGCGTGGAAATCCACAAAGATATAATCCGTTTCTTTTTTTGCTTCTTCAATTAATTGATCTGCTTTTTTAAATGGGTCGTCTATATCTTGCATAAATGAGCGACCTTGTAAGTTTATAATCGCTAATTTAATATCATTAATTTGAATAAAGCGCATTCCAACACCAGGAGCTTCGCTTGGGAAATTCGCTGGGCGAACCATTCTTTTAGCATCATCAATAAAATCGTAAATTTCACGTTGACCATACGTGTGATTACCCATTGTCATAAAATCTACGCCATCTCTTAATAGTTGTTTATAAATTTTTTCTGTTAGACCTTTACCATGAGCGGCATTTTCCGCATTTACGATACTAACTGTTGGTTTATACGCTTGTTTAATTTTAGGCAAATATTCACTAATAGCATTTCTACCAATTTTACCAACAATATCCCCGATAAATAATATTCTCATTAAATGTTCATCCTCTCATAAAAACAGTTTAATTCAAAAAGGAATAGATTTAAAGAGATGATTTGGACTCTATTTAAATTTATGCCTCACTTTACTTTAGCATGTAATCAACATATGATAATATAAATTTATAAAAACAATAGGAGTTGTAATAATTATATGTCAATTAACATTGATCCTGAAAAATTTGCAGAATTAGTAGTTACATCTAATCCATCAAAATCTGAGGATGCTGAAGATATTGCTAAAGAAAGTTTAGAATTATATATCAATGCTTATCGTTTAGCAGAAAGATATTCTAATATCGCTACAAATTGCTATGATACTGCTGAAATAATTTCTGAAGTAAGAAAAGCTGATTTACAACTTAAATAATGAATGACTGATATTTTAAAAGCTAGAAGTTAACGTTAAAAAATAACGTCTCAACTTCTAGCTTATTTTTTTAAATTAATAATTATACTAATTGTTTCTTTTCAGCAGTCTCCGTTACTTACTATAAAAACGAAAAAAACAGACCCAATAAATTAGGTCTGTTAAAAATTATTTCGCATACTCAACTGCTCTTGTTTCTCTTACAACTGTCACTTTGATGTGACCAGGATATTGTAATTCTTCTTCGATTTGATTTTTAATGTCTCGAGCCAATCGATACGACTTCAAGTCATCAATTTCATCAGGTGATACAATAACTCTGATTTCTCTACCCGCTTGAATAGCAAATGCTTTTTCCACACCATCATAACTTTCAGATAATGTTTCTAAACGTTCTAGTCTGCGGATATAGTTCTCAAGTGTTTCTTTACGGGCACCTGGTCTTGCTGCAGAAAGTGCATCAGCTGCAGCTACTAATATTGAAATGATTGATGTTGGTTCTACATCACCATGGTGAGAATGAATAGCATTAATTACAGTGTCATTCTCAGCATATTTTTTTGCTAATTCTACGCCAATTTCTACGTGGCTACCTTCAACTTCATGATCAATGGCTTTACCAACGTCGTGAAGTAAACCAGCACGTTTAGCTAAATTGACATCTTCTCCTAATTCCGCTGCTAACATTCCTGATAAATGCGCAACTTCAATAGAATGTTTTAAAACATTTTGGCCATAGCTAGTACGATAGTTTAGACGACCTAAGACTTTAACTAAGTCAGGATGCATATTATGAACATTAATTTCAAATGTAGCTTGTTCTCCAGCATCTCTAATAATATCGTCAACTTCTTTTCTAGCTTTATCAACCATTTCTTCAATACGTCCTGGATGGATACGTCCATCAGACACCAAGTTGACTAATGCAGTCCTAGCGATTTCACGTCTTATTGGATCAAATCCAGATAAGATAACCGCTTCGGGTGTATCATCGATGATTAAATCGATACCTGTTAATGTTTCTAAAGTTCGAATATTTCTACCTTCTCTACCAATGATTCGGCCTTTCATTTCATCATTTGGTAAATTAACTACTGATACAGTTGATTCTGTAGTATGATCAGCAGCTAATCTTTGAACGGTAGTAGCTAATAGTTCTTTCGCTGTTTTATCAACTTTTTCTTTTGCTTCTTTTTCTTTTTCTTTAACAAGTACTGCAATATCTTGTGACAGTTCTTCTTCTACTCTATGAAGTTGTTCATTAACAGCTTCTTCTTGAGTTAGTCCGGAGATGCGTTCTAATTCTTGTTCATGCTTCATTATTAATGTTTGAACACTACTCTCTTTTGCATCTACTTGTTGTTGTCTTTCTTCAAGTTTAGATTCTTTTTGTTCTAAAATCTCATCTTTTTTATCTAAAAGATCAGACTTTCGATCTAAGTTTTCCTCTTTTTGAAGAAGTCGGGCTTCTTGTCTTTGAAGCTCACCACGTCTTTCACGTAGTTCAGATTCAGTTTGTTCTCTTAAAAATTGATTTTCTTCTTTTGCCTCTAATAATTTTTCTTTTTTGATATTTTCGGCTTCTTTTTGACCATGCCTAATAATATCTTCAGCAGTTTGTCTAGCTTGTAATTGCTTTTGATGCAATATATTTCGGGCTACAATATACCCTACAACAACCCCTAGAATAATCCCCAGCAAAATGAGTAGGAGGTTTAATAAATTCACATAAACACCTCCTTTATCTAGGTATTTGCTTTGTATATCAAAATCTATATGATTTTATAAGTTGTATAATAATTATACATATTAATTGTACGTTTATAAAGTTGGTAGTGTCAAGATATGAAATTGCACATAAGATTCAGTTTACATATACAATATCAAATAAATTTTGTATAAAACAAAGCAGGTGAAAGCTTTCTTTCACCTACTTCTAGTTATATATTATTTAAAATACTAAATATTATTCTTCATCAAATAATGACTGAGGTGATTCTTCTTCTTTTTCTTCTACGTCACCATCAAAAATACCAAGTTTTTCACGTAATTTACGATCAATTTCTTCTTTAATTTGAGGGTTTTCTTTAAGGTAAGTTTTAACATTTTCTTTACCTTGACCCATTCTTTCACCATTATATGAGTACCAAGCGCCTGATTTATCAACGATTTCATTTTCAACACCAAGGTCGATTAATTCGCCTTCTTTAGAAATACCTTGACCATACATGATATCTACTTCTGCTACTCTAAATGGAGGTGCTACTTTGTTTTTAACAACTTTAATTTTAGTTCTGTTACCAACAATGTCTTGTCCTTGTTTTAATTGTTCAGCACGACGTACTTCTAAACGAACAGAACTATAGAATTTTAATGCTCTACCACCAGGTGTAGTTTCTGGATTACCAAACATAACACCGACTTTTTCACGAATTTGGTTAATAAAGATTGCTGTAGTATTGGATTTAGAGATGGCACCTGAAAGTTTACGTAATGCTTGTGACATTAAACGAGCTTGTAAACCTACATGAGTGTCGCCCATTTCCCCTTCAATCTCAGCTTTTGGTGTTAAAGCAGCTACAGAGTCGACAACAACGATATCTACTGCGCCACTTCGTACAAATGCTTCAGCGATTTCTAAACCTTGTTCACCATGGTCTGGTTGAGATAAATATAAGTTATCAATATCTACGCCTAAAGCTTCTGCGTACACTGGATCAAGCGCATGCTCAGCATCGATAAATGCAGCTACGCCGCCATTTTTTTGTACTTCTGCAATAGCGTGTAAAGCAACTGTTGTTTTACCTGAACTCTCAGGTCCATAAATTTCAATAATTCTTCCTTTAGGATATCCACCGACTCCTAATGCGTTATCTAAAGTGACTGAACCACTTGAAACGCTTGAAACACGACGACCTTTATTGTCGCCCAATTTCATAACGGCACCTTTACCGAATGATTTTTCCATATTTTTAATAACTGTATCTAAAGCTTTTTGACGTTCATTATCCAAAGCGAAACCTCCTAAATGAGATAGTTATCTATTTAATATCTTATCTAATACTATACTCTCTATCAGAATGAATTACAAGCATTTTGCGAATATTTGTTCGCATTTTAGAAATATAAAACTTCAAATATCGAACAAGTGTACTTAAAAATTAAGTTTTTGCTGAAATAGCTCCTTACTTAAGCCAATTTAGTAATCTTATTAATGCATAATTTTGACTTCTGTTTTGAAGTAGCTTTCTTTTCTGTGACATTTTAAATGAATCTATTTTAAATTCACCATTTCGATACATTCCTAAGACAACATGTTCATTTTCATGTAGTAAAGCTATACCCACTTTTGTTTTATATAAATCTTTTACATATTGGGCCGCTTCTTTTACTTTATCTTCAATTTTATCATTTCTATTGAGGAAGACTTTTGAATCTGGTAATACTCCTTTTAAAATATTTTCATCATCATAATTTTTTAGACGAGTATATATAGCTCCATTTGTTACTCCATCATAAATACTAAATGTCTCTTTCATTGCATTCATTACTGATTGTTCAATGACGATATCATCTGAGCCATAATAGTATTCGCCTATGCGATTTAATATTTCTTCTTTAACTGGCGCTATAAGATGTTGACATTTCTCTTTTGTATCGGCATTTGCTGTCAACCTAATATACACTTCATGTGTGCCAGCTAGCGGCGCGATAGTAGGATTAGATTGTTCATCTATTAAATCCATAAGTACTGTTTCAACTTTTGATTCACCTATGCCCGCAAACCTTAGTTGTTCTGAAAAGATAACTTTATCATCGTCCATTAAATAAGGAAGTAATTCATTTTTAGCCATCGGTTGCATTTCACGTGGTGGCCCTGGCAATAACACTACTTTCTTATCATCTTTTTCCACTAACATACCTGGAGCCATACCATAATTATTTTTTAACACTTTAGAACCTTCTATGACTAAAGCTTGTTGCTTATTATTAGGTGTCATTTCTTGTCCTTGTTCTTTAAAATATTGTTCAATATATTCTAAAGCATCATTATCTGTGACAAGTTCTCTGTCAAGAACTTTAGCCACTGTGTGCTTAGTCAAATCATCTTTTGTTGGTCCTAAGCCACCAGTTAATACTAAAGTATCAAAACGTCTTAAACCTTCTTTAATTATATATTCAAGTCTTTGAGGATTATCTCCAATAACTGTATGTTCTACTACGCTCTTTCCAATACTATTAAATAGTTTAGATAGATATTGACCATTAGTGTTGGCAATTTGACCTAGTAATAATTCCGAACCTACTGCAATGATTGAAATATTCATCTATGACTCCTCCTTGTAATAATCGTCATACACAACATACATATTATAAACATCTTCATCTATTTAATCTAAACTTAGGCTTATAAAAATAAAAAACCAAGAATATGTGTAAGAAAAAGATTCTTACTACTATTCTCGGTTAATAATTTCACTAATTTAATGTTTAAAAACATCTCTACCTTTATAGAAGTACTCAATACCAGATAAAATCGTAAAGAATACGCCAATATAAAGTAAGACTTGACCAATTGGGAAACCAATCCAGTGTACAAATAAATCACCTAGTAAAATCCAAATAATAGCGACCATTGTTACTGCAGTTTTAATTTTACCTAATTGACCTGCTGCACTGACAAAACCTTGTTCAATTTGTAATAAACGTAAGCCTGTCACTGCAAATTCACGAGCTATGATGATAATAGCTACTACTGAATTAGTTAAGTCCATTTGAACCATTACGATAAGTGCACTTGAAACTAATAACTTATCTGCTAAAGGATCTAAAAATTTCCCCATATTTGTAACTAATTGCCATTTTCTTGCTAAATAGCCATCTAAAAAGTCACTTAATGATGCTACGATAAATACGATAGCAGCAATAAGTTGCTCAATACGAATTTCATATCCGCCTAAAATTGATACACTGCCAAATCCAAAGTTAACTAGAGCAAATAAAATAAAAACAGGAATGAGTATTACTCTAAAAACTGTAATTTGATTTGGTATATTCATGTTAAAGCCTCATTTCTAAATTATCTCTTTTAATTATAATATTAATACTGCTAAAACCCAAAGAACAAAAGTAATAAGAACGATTCCACCCATTATGACTGCAAGTTGTAATGGTTCTTTATTTTTAGTGCGATAAGTAGGCGCATCATCATTATGATAGCGATAAAGGAGTTCATCTAATTGATTCTGGCTACTTGGAATTTCACTTTTATGCGCTGAGATAAGTTGATTTGCATCTATATTGACTACACTAGCATAACGTTTGATAAAGCCTTCAGCATAATCCAATTTAGCTAATTCATTGAAACGATTGCCTTCAATAAGCTTTAATGTCTCACGCTTAATTTGCGTACGTTCTTCGAGTTCAGCTAGTGTCATTCCTAATCTTTCTCTTCTACCTTTTAAAGTTTCTCCAATTGTTTTCACTTTCAAAAGCCTCCACACTTACTATTCAAAAAATCCAAAGCCTCCGCCAAATGTATCTTCACTAAAATCTAATGTGTTTTTACTTTTAACAGTTTGTTGTTTCATATGTTCATATTGTATTTCTTGATGTTCATCTTCACGTAATTCAATAATATAATCAAAATCATCTATACTGTAATTACATGATTCCGCAAATAAATCGGGATGTTCCACTACTTTAATGGATGGCAATGCCATTACTTCTCTTACTAATTCTTGGTGTTTAGGATTTGTTTCTCTTGCCGTAACTGCACCATCAATAATATAAACATGATTTGCTTCATATTCACCTTTAATAAGTGAGCTACGAACAGTTTGTTTAATTAATGTTGAACTGATAAATAACCAACGTTTATGGGCACACACACTACCAGCTACTATTGATTCAGTTTTCCCAACACGAGGCATTCCTCTAATACCAATGAGCTTATGACCTTCCTCTTTGAAAAGTTCAGCTAAAAAGTCTACCAGTAATCCTAAATCTTCACGTTCAAAACGAAATGTCTTCTTATCATCTGCATCTTGTTCGATATATCTACCATGACGTACTGCTAGTCGATCACGTAATTCAGGTAAGCGCAATTTAGTAATTTCGATTTCATTAAGCTCTTTAATGATATGCTCAAAGCGTTTAACCTTTTCAAGATTATCCGTTTTAATTAGTAATCCCCGACGTCCTTGGTCTACACCATTAATTGTGACAATGCTAATACCTAACATGCCAAGTAAACTTGAAACATCCCCTAACAGACCAGCACGATTCACAGTGATTTCATATTCAAGATACCATTCTTTTTTTTCGGCAATCGTCATCTACATCCGCCCCTTGTTTAAATATCAATTTAGCATTAGCATGCATTCTTAAAATGATAGTCATATTATATCATTTATTTACGTAATACTAATTAATAATTTAACTCTTTACACTTTAAACTTCGTATGTATCTATAAGTACCAAGCGCCATTCACTTTTTGAACGGTACCTGTAACACTTTGAGAAAATGGATGCCACAAATAAGCACACGTATGCGCTACCTCTTCAGGCGTTACCATTCGTTGTTGAGGAAGTTCCGCTAAAATGACTTCTTTTTCAGCATCACTAAATGTTTGAGACATGTTACCAGAAACAAATCCGGGCGTTACCGCATTTACCGTCACATTGGTCATTGCTAATTCTTGACTCAACGCCTTAACAAAACCAATTTGAGCACTTTTCATTGCAGAATAAATTGTTTCCATACTTGCACCCGCCTCTCCCCAAATAGAAGAAATCGCAATAATTCTTCCATTAGGGCTTTGACGCAACGTATCTACAAAGTATCGACAACATCTTATAAATTGCTTTACATGAATGTGATAACTTTGGTCAATATCGTCATCAGTCATATCCTGAATCATGCCATATAAGGCTGTACCTGCACTATACACTAAGCAGTCTAAATGCTGAATATGACCAAAGGTATATTCTAAATCGATATCTTTCGTCAAGTCAGCTTGAATAAATTCCACCGCTTCATTTTGATATTTTTCTTTTAAAATGGTTACATCCGTATGATGATATTGCACGACAACTTCAAAGTTATCTTCCAATAATCGTTCTACAATTGCAGTGCCTATACTACCAGAGCCACCCATCACTAAAGCTTTCATTATTGCTTAATCTCCAAGCGACTGTCGACTAAATTGTCTAAGTTTAAATATTGATTTGCCGTTTCATTAATACTATCAAGTGTTATATTTTCAATAATATCTAACATATCAAATACACTTACACCTTCGAAGTATAATTTTGCGTATTGATTCGCAATATATTCTGGAGAATTTAAACTTGAAATAAATTCACCAATAAATTGCTTTTTCAATAATTCAAAGGCTTCAGTATCAGTCAACGCCCCTTTACGTTGTTTTAACTCATTTAAGAGCACTTCTTTTAACTTATCAGGATGTTGAGTCGCACTTGTAATAATTGAAAAACTGTATGTAGATTCTAAAACAAATTGATAGCCAAAGGTGTCATCAATTAAATCATTATTCAATAATACTTGATAGAATTCAGTCTCCTCACCAAATACTAATTCAAAGAATAAAGTCATTTCTAAGTCACGTTGTACGTATTTTTCAGGTGTTTCATTTAGAGGTTGATTTTTAAAACCTAACATTAATCTTGGCGATTGTAGTTTCATTTCTTCAGTAACATAAGGTGTTATCACATTGTCGGGTTCATCAATTGGACCTCTTTGAATGCTTGGTTGATTCGTTTTATGACGTTTATTTTCATGCGCTTCAACTACTTCGCATATATGCTCAGGATCTACATCTCCTACTACGAATAACACCATATTTGAAGGGTGATAGAACGTTTCGTAACATAAATATAAATCATCTTTCGTAATGTCATAAATACTTTCCACACTACCTGCAATATCCACTCTAATCGGGTGATTTTGATACATAGCGCGTAATGTATTAAACATAATCTTATAGCCTGGTTGTTCTTGGTACATCTTTATTTCTTCAGCTATAATTCCTTTTTCTTTATCTACTGTTTCTTTTGAAAAGTAAGGCGTCTCTACCATTTCAAGTAAACGTTTTATATTACTATCAACATTATCTGTTGCACTAAATAAATAACTTGTACGATCAAAACTAGTAAAAGCATTTACTTGAGCATTGTCTTCTGCAAACGTAGTAAATAAATCCTCAGTTTCATCTTTTTCAAATAATTTATGTTCTAAAAAGTGAGCAACACCATCTGGCACAGTTACAAATTCATCACTATGATGAGGTTTAAATGTGCTATCTAATGAGCCAAACTGAGTCGTATATGTAACAAATGTTTTTTGAAACCCTTTTTTTGGAATCACAAATAAACGTAAACCATTCTCTAGTTCATGTTCAAACACATGCTCATCAATGAGTTCATAATACTTATTTTTCATTAGTTTGACCTCCTTTTCCTTTTGTAAGCACATAAATAGTATCTAGTAAGGCTTTATTAGCCATATCAATGACATCTTCTCTTGTCACATTCATGATAGCTTGAATATATTCTTCATCAGTTTGTGCTTCTTCAAGAAGTAATTGGTTCTGCATAACCTCAATAATACTTTTCGGTCTATCTGCAATTTCTTGACGTTGTGAAACAATAATCTTTTTAGCGAGTGCTAATTTATTGTCCTCAAATTCTCCATTTTTAAACTTCTCGAATTCTTTTAAAATAGTTTCTTTAGCGATTTCATATTTATCAACTGATACGCCACTTAAAACAAATAAATAGCCATTTTTACCATCTAATTGTGAATGGATTGAATAAGCTAGACTTTGTTTTTCACGCACTTCACTGAATAATACAGAAGAAGGATCTCCTCCGAACATAGTGTTTAAAACAACAAGAGCATAATAATCTTTAGCTCCAAAACGCGTAGGGAAACGATAACCAAGGTTGAGCTTAGCTTGATCTACTTCATCCTCTTCAATAATGAATTGAGGTTCAGTTTGGCTGTAATCCAACTCAGGCATAGCTATTTGTTGAAGTACAAATGGTTTAATATCAAATTTGTCTTCAATCAATCGACTTACTTCAGTTTCATCTACATTTCCTACTACATATACAGAACAGTCATCATTATTAATCATAGATTGATATGTATCATATAAACTTTCAGATGTAACTTGCGCTATGTTTTCAATTTGTCCTGTTGCTAGATAACGATATGGTTCATCTTTAAACATATATTTAAGTAAATTTAAAAATGAATATTGTGCTTTATTATCTATAATTGACTCAATTTTTTTAGATAATAATGATTTTTCTTGCGATACAAAAGTAGGATTAAATGCTTTATCTTCAATAAGTGGGTTAGCAATCACTTCTTGTAGTAAATTAAGTCCTTTTTCAAACAATGGTGTATTGTCTCTAAGATAACGTTCATTAACAATTTCTAGTGAGATAGTAATCACGTGTTTATCTTTAAATTTAGATACAAAGCTATTGATATAAGCCCCATATAATTCTGATAATTCTCTATTCAATGCTTTATCAGTTGGCCATTTTTGGGTACCACGTACTAAAACTTTACTTAATAACGACCTTGCTGTGATTGTATTATAATCAAGCGGTGCCATAAATTTAAAAGTAATCATCGTTGTTTTAAATTTTTCAGTAGGCAATATATTGATATGTTGATATTTATCCTTATTTACTTGCGATTTCAATGTAACATCTCACTCCTTATTAAGTTTTAAAGCTTTGTGCGCGTCAGTTTGAATTTAACTAAGCTACTTTTAACATAATTTAATGAATATAAAATAGGTTTACCCGTTTCATCATAATGTACAACCTTTAATAACATTAAACCTTCATGCGGAGAAGCATTTAATATTTCAGAAATATGAGGTTCATAACTAATCGCTTCAACTTCAGTTTCAGCAGAGGCAACTTTGTGACCTGTATTAGTCTCTATTGCTTTAAGCATTGAACCATCACTAATTTGATATTCTGCACAAGTTAAATTACTTTTAGCAATTTTATCTAAGCAATATATAACGGGTTGATGGTTAGCAGTACGTAAGCGTTCAATAATCGTAATAGGCTGCTTGTCCTCAATTCCTAGCATTTGAGCATCCCATAATGATGCTGGTTGTTGTTCTAAACTTAAGTATTCTGTTCTAGATTGATATCCCGCTTGCTCAATCATGTCATTGATGCTAAATAATTTATTTAATGGATAAAAGAAAGGATGTAACGTTTTAACACTTGGTCCCTCTTCAAAGTTATCTGTTAAGACTTGCTCTGTAATGAGTTCCCCAATTGCGTCATAGACATCATCTGTTTTGACATTCACTTCTCTAGCAATTTCTAAATTGCTAGGAAGTTTGTCACCAGGTTTTAAAGATTGATTTTTAATCTGTCTAAATATATACTCTTTTACTTTAAAAACTGAGTTTATTTCTGTCATTTTTACACCTCTTCATCATCTAAATCTATTAAGACTTGTCTTGGTTTACTGCCTTTCTGAGGACCGATAACTTGATTGCGTTCTAAATCATCCATTAATCTTGATGCCCTATTATAGCCAATTCTAAATTGTCTTTGTAATAAGGATGTACTTGCTTTTTGTTGTTCAATCACAAATAAATAAGCTTCATCATATAATGAATCTTCACTTTTCATTTCTGATTTATCTACAGGTGCATCGGGTTCCATTTCTTTCACATAATTAGCTTTTTGTTGTTCTACTACATAATTCACAACATCTTGTACTTCTTGATCGCTTAAAAATGCCCCTTGGACACGCGTTTGAGAAGATTCTCCATTACCAACATATAACATATCACCTTTACCGAGAAGCTTTTCAGCTCCTCCAGAACCAATAATCGTTCTAGAGTCAGTCTGAGAACTTACAGCAAACGCAATTCGTGATGGGATGTTATTCTTGATAATACCTGTAATAACGTCTACAGATGGTCTTTGTGTAGCAACAATCAAATGGATACCTGCTGCACGTGCCATTTGCGTAATACGCTGAATAGCATTTTCCACTTCTTTACCTGCTACCATCATTAAGTCAGCTAACTCATCAACAATAACTACGATATAAGGTAATTCGGCTTGTTTTTCATCCAACTCTTCATTTTGGCGACGTAAGAATTGATTATACCCTTCAATATTTCGCGTTGAAGAATGTTGGAATAAATCATAGCGACGTTCCATTTCAGCTACAACTTTCTCTAATGCTTGTGATGCCTTATGAGGATTTGTAACTACTGGAATTAATAAATGTGGCACGCCATTATATACATTTAATTCTACCATTTTAGGATCGATTAACATAAGTTTGACTTCGTGCGGCTTAGCATTTAATAGAATACTAGTAATAATGCCGTTAATACATACTGATTTACCGCTACCGGTAGAACCTGCGACTAATAAATGAGGCATTTCATTTAGCTGGATAGTCATCGGTTCCCCAGAAATATCTCGACCTAACCCAACTTCTAATTTATTTTGTGCTGGGAATTTAGATTCTAATACTTCTTTTAAAGTAACTAATGAAATTTTATCATTTGGTACTTCAATCCCTACTGCTGAACGTCCAGGAATTGGCGCTTCAATTCGCACGTCTTTTGCAGCTAATGCAAGCGCAATATCATTATGTAAATTAACGATTTTACTCACTTTTACGCCTTGTGCTGGTTGAATTTCATATTGAGTAACCGCTGGGCCAATTTTGATTTGTGTGACCTTCGCATTAACACCGAAGTTTTTCATTGTAGATTCAAGAATTTGACCTTTTCTTTGTACTTCAGCTCTTGATGTCGCTTTCTGTTTAACTGGCTGTTTTAACAATGATAAAGGTGGAATATGATAAGCAACATTTGAGACTTCTCCAGCTTCTGAAATAGAGCCACCCGCTTGATTATTGTCTTCTGATGAAGTGTCTTGTTGTGGTTTTGACGGCTTAGGTCCAGTTGCTTTTGGAACTCGTTCAGAAGGTGTGTCCTCATCAAAGTCGAAGCGACGTTTTTTTCTTTTTTTAGATGCCGGTTTCTCTTCCGAACTATCGTTATGCCCATAAATTGGAATATCTTCAGGCGGTGCTTCTACTTCTGGGAAATCACTAACATCTGTAATTTCTCTTTCGCGTTGTAAGCGTTCCTCTTCTTCTTGCTCTTTTTGTAATTGTCGCTCTCGTGCGCGTTTTTCTTTTTCACGAGCACGCTCTTCTTTTTTAATCTTATTCTGCTCTCTTTTTTCTTTAAAATTAGACGAAGCACTTGAACTCGATGATTTCATCTTTTCAAGAGATAATTTAGCAACATCTCTATGACGTAATTTCATAAGTAAAATAATACTTGAAGCTAGTAGTAATAAAGTAATAATTACGACTCCAGCAATAGAAATTAATGGCACAAATACTTTTAATAAATAAAAACCAATTAAACCTCCCCCAAAGTTTGGGAAATGTGTGTGGTTATAAGATTTATAGACATAAGAGAGCACCGGTTCTCGCTCCGCTACAACACCTTTGGTCATATGATATATAATTTGTGCGACGATTAATAAAACGAATTGTAATAGAATTAAGCCAATCGTTCGGCGTGACTTAGGAAATCGTTTTTGCATAGCAACATAAATTGTAATTAAACTGACTAAGATATATGTAAGATAGCGACTCATACCAAATAAGTAATTAAAGAAGCTATCAATCATTCGTCCAACAATGCCGAGTTGAAACATGCCTAATACTGATAAAATGACAACTACAATTGCTACGATATATCTTAAAGAAGAACTTTCCGTTTTTTGTTGCTTTTTCTTTTTAGTATTACGTGCGCGTGTAGAAGTTCCTTTTTTTCTAGTAGTTGTTTTTTTCTTAGTTTGTGGCAAATTTGTACACCTTCTTTTATTTCATGCGTTAAATTTTTATATGTATTGCTTAAAACAAGTTATGACTATGTATTGGTTTCATTTTTCATAAAAATTAGGAAAGAGGTTGAGACAATGTCATACATCTTCAGACTAAAATAGCCTTGCAACAAAGTGACTAACTAAATACGTGAGTTTATGATACTCTAACGTTTAATTATTACACTGTTGTGATGTGTTGTCCCGACCTCTTTTTTATTATATATATCTTATATCTCAGAAATGACTGGTATAATCATTGGACGACGTTTCGTACTTTCAAATAAAAGCTTACTAATTTGATCACGCATATTTTGTTTAATGTCAGACCATTCGATACGTTTTTCTTGAAGTCCTGCTTCAACGATTTCACGTACTTTTTCTTCAGCTTCTTTCATTAAGTCTTCGCTTTCACGTACATACACAAAACCTCTGGATTGAATTTCTGGTCCTGCAGCAATACGTCTATTTTTAGGATCTAAAGTAACAACTGCGATAAAGATACCATCTTCTGCTAATAAATGACGGTCTCTTAATACTATGTTACCTACATCGCCAACACCAATACCATCGATTAAAACATTACCTGATTGTACTTTTTCATTTAATACCATATCTTTGCCATCATAGTGAATGACATCGCCTTTTTCTACAAGGAAAATCTTTTCAGGTGCAACGCCCGCTTCATTAGCTAATTTAGCATGAGCGATTTGCATTTTAAATTCACCTTGTACAGGAATGAAGTATTCAGGCTTCATGATGTTAATCATCATTTTTAATTCTTCCATGCAACCATGACTAGATGCATGAATTTTTTTATTATTAGGAATAATATGCGCACCTGCACGAACAAGTTCATTCAATGTATCGGCAATGATTACTTCCATGTTAGCTGAAGCGGTAATTGCTAAATAAACTGAATCGCCTTCTTCAATATTCATAATTTTATGTTTATGTTGAGCCATTTGACTTAAAGCTTCAATAGGTTCGCCTTCCATACCTGTAGCAATAATCACGACTTCATTCTTAGGATAATTCTCAACTTCATTAATAGGGATTAATAAGTCTTTTGGAATATCAAAATATCCCATTTTACGTGCAATGTTAAATGAACTTTCTAATGAACGTCCTAAGAATGAGACTTTACGGTTTAATTTACTAGCCGTATTAAGCACTTGTTGGATGCGAATGAAATTAGATGCGTAACAAGACACAATTAAACGTCCGCGCACTTTAGCGAATGCATCATAAATATGTGATTCGATAACATTTTCCGGTGTATTGTAACCAGGTTTCTCTGCTTCAGTAGAATCACTGATTAATGCAAATACACCTTCTTCACCAATTTCAGCCATTCGTTTAATATCTGGCGCATAATGACCTCGTAAACTTTGGTCAAATTTAAACTCACCAGTGTAAACGATTGAACCATAAGAAGTATGGATACAAATACCTAAGCTATCTGGAATACTATGCGTTGTATTAAAGAATGTGATGTTTACATTTTTAAAACGCATGACTGAGTCATGATTTACTGTATAATAGCGCACTTTTTTCTTCACATTTCTTGATTTCATGTTTTCTTTAACTAGCGCTAATGTCAATTTAGAACCGTAAACTGGCGCATCAATTTGTTCTAAAATATAGCTGACAGCACCAATTGCATGTTCATGACCATGGCTTAAAAAGATACCTTTTAATTTTTCTTTATTCTCAATTACATATTGAATGTCAGGAATCACAATATCTACACCTAACATTTCATCTTCTGGGAACATTAACCCAGCATCTAACATGAACATTTCATCGTCTACTTCAACGATATACATATTTTTAGCGATTTCGCCAACACCACCGAGTGGGATGATGCGAATATCATCATTTTTTTTCTTTACTAAACTCAAAATGTTACCTCCTATATTAAAATCCCCGTCCATATAAACTCATCATTTATTATAATTTAATTTATGTAGGATGTACACTATTAAAGTACTTCATTACTCCTTCTAATATAGGCAATAACTATTAATAGTTGTTTTTTGTTTGAATTTTCATTTTCAAAAAAGAATAAAGCAGAAATCTATTAAAGATAAAAATAAGGTTAAGACGTCATCAAACGTCCTAACCTTTAACTTTACAACTTCTTATTCATCTAATGCTTTGTGAGATGCATTAACGCGGCCTTGTTTATCAATTTCAGTAATTTTAACTTCAATTGTATCGCCAATTTTTAATACATCTTCGACTTTATTAATACGTTCTTTAGAAATTTGAGAGATGTGTAATAATGCATCTTTACCTGGGAAGATTTCTACAAATGCGCCGTATTTCTCGATACGTTTAACTTTAGCATTGTAGACTTGACCAACTTCAGCTTCACGTGTGATATCTTCAATGATTTCACGAGCACGTGTAATCATCGCTTGATCAACTGCACCGATAAAGACTGTACCATCTTGTTCAATATCTAATTTTACGCCAGTTTCATCAATAATTTCGTTGATTTTTTTACCACCAGGTCCGATAACATCTCTAATTTTATCAGGATTGATATGGATGATTTCTACTTTAGGTGCATACGCACTTAATTCTTTACGTGGTTGATCAATCGTTTGTAACATGTGATCCATGATGGCTAAACGACCTTGACGTGCTTGTTCAAGTGCTTCTTCAATCACTTCTCGTGTTAAACCATCAATTTTAATATCCATTTGGATTGCAGTAATACCTTCTTTAGTACCTGCCACTTTAAAGTCCATATCACCTAATGCATCTTCCATACCTTGGATATCCGTTAAAATAGTATAACTATCTTCACGTGTTACAAGCCCCATCGCAATACCTGCTACTGGTGCTTTAATAGGAACACCTGCATCCATTAATGCAAGCGTTGAACCACAGATTGAAGCTTGTGAAGATGAACCGTTAGATTCTAATACTTCACTTACAATACGAATTGTGTATGGGAAGTCAGCCGTATCTGGAATGATATATCTTAATGCTCTTTCACCTAAAGCACCATGTCCAATTTCACGACGGCCTGGTGCTCTTACAGGACCAGTTTCACCTACTGAGAAGTTAGGGAAGTTATAATGATGCATAAAGCGTTTTTCAACTTCAGGTCCTAAACCATCAATTAATTGATAATCGCCTAAAGCGCCCAATGTTAATACAGATAACGCTTGTGTTTGACCACGTGTAAATAATCCTGAACCATGTGCACGAGGTAATAAACCAACTTCAGAGTCTAATGGACGAATTTCGTCTGGTTTACGACCATCTGGTCTAATTTTTTCGTCTGCAATTAAGCGACGTACTTCTTCTTTAACTAAATCGTTAAGAATAGCGTAAACTTCATCAATTAATAATTCATTTTCAGGATCAGCTTCGTCCACAAACTCAGTTGCAATTTCAGCTTTTAAAGCATCTAAATTCTCATCACGTTGTTGTTTGTCGAAAGTTAAGACTGTTTCTTTCAAGCCTTTTTCTTCTGTTAAAGCTTTCACTTTATTAACAAGTTCTTCATCGCGTTCAACAGGTACGAATTCTTTCTTAACTGGCTGAATATGCTCAACGACTTCTTCTTGGAATGCAACTAAACGTTTAATTTCTTCGTGACCAAAGAAGATCGCTTCCAACATTTCTTTTTCAGTAATCTCACTTGCGCCTGCTTCAACCATGTTGACTGCATCTTTATGTCCGGCTACTTCTAAATCTAAACGTGAGACTTCTTTTTGTTCAAGTGTAGGATTGATTACATATTCCCCATCAATGTAACCGACATTTACGCCAGCAATTGGTCCTTGGAAAGGAATGTCAGACACACTTAATGCCATTGATGAACCAATCATTGCTGCCATTTCCGGTGAACAATCTGGATCAGCACTTAGTACTGTATTCATAATTTGTACATCATGACGGTAGCCTTTTGGGAAAAGTGGTCGAATAGGTCTATCAATTAAACGTGCAGTTAATGTAGCTTCGTCTCCAGGACGACCTTCACGTTTTTTGAAACCGCCAGGAATTTTACCAGCAGCATACATTTTTTCTTCATAGTTCACTGTTAATGGGAAAAAGTCACCATCACGAGGTTCTTTTGAGGCTACAGCCGTTGATAATACTACCGTATCACCATAGCGCACTAATACTGCGCCATTAGCTTGTTTTGCTAATTGACCTGTCTCAATCGTTAACGATCTTCCAGCCCACTCAGTTTTAAAAACTTTTTTATCTTGAGACATTATGAATCTCCTCTCTGAAATCTAATACCTACATCATATCATTTATTTTTATAATTTTATATTAGTGATTGTTTAAAAGATAAAAAAAGGAAAGTACCAAACCAAGTGGTGCTTTCCTTTAAATATATTAATATTAACGACGAATACCTAATGATTTAATTAATTCACGGTAACGTTGAATATCTTTACCACGTAAGTAGTTTAATAAGTGACGACGACGACCTACCATTTTTAATAATCCACGACGAGAATGGTGGTCTTTTTTGTGTTCACGTAAGTGTTCGTTTAATGCAGTGATTTCTGCAGTTAAAACAGCGATTTGCACTTCTGGTGAACCAGTGTCAGTTTCGTGTACACGATATTCTTTGATAATTTCATTTTTACGTTCTTGAGTAATTGCCATAATTAAATTCCTCCTAAATTTTGTATACACCTTAATCTGAGCTAAGCGTCGGAGTTTCAACTTGCCAAGAGAAAGGAATAATTTTGATAAGTCTTATACTGATTTATAAAACTCAACTTTAGATATTATACGATACTTCATCTCCGAAATCAACAGCTAATAGATATTTGGCACGTTCTTTGTCATTGTTCATTTGTTCTACTAATGGGTCAATGCCATCAAATTTAACCTCTGGTCTTAAGTAGTGATGCCAATAAACAATCACGCGTTCACCGTAAATATTATCACTAAAGTCGAAGATGTTTACCTCAATGACTACCTCTGCTTTTGATGGATCATGAAATGTGGGTTTCACCCCTACATTCGCTACACCACGATAGATTTTATTTTCAGCACCAATCGCCATACTTACTGCATATACACCTTTTTTCGGTAACACATAATCATCACTAGGTTGCACATTTGCAGTAGGGAAACCAATTGTACGTCCACGTTTTTCACCTTGTACTACTGTACCTTTGATACGATATAAATAACCTAATTGTTCATTTGCTTTTTTCAAGTCGCCATTTTTTAATGCTTCTCTTATTGCAGTTGTCGAAATCTTCTCAGATTCCATTTCTTGTTTACCAACAATAGTGGTATTAAATTCTTCCATTTCGTTTAAAACTGACATATTCCCTTTTCCAAATTTGCCGTATGTAAAATCGAAACCGGCAACGACTTCTTTAACATGGTTATTAATGATGTATTCTTGCGCAAATTCTTCGGCAGTTACATTAGCAAATCGAGAAGAAAAATTAATGACAATACAATAATCGACGTCATGTTGTTCAATCATCTCAAGTTTATCAGAAAGCGGTGTTAAATAATCCGTGCGCTTACGTTCTGGATTTAACACTACAGAAGGATGTGGGTCAAACGTTGTCACTGCTTTTTTTAAATGTTTCTCTTGAGCACGTTCATCTAATGCTTCAAATACTTTATTATGTCCACGATGCATACCATCAAAAAAACCAAATGCCATGGCTACATCTTCTTGAATTAACTGGTCTTTTTGAATTGGATGGGTTACTTCTATCACTTTCATAACGTCTAACTCCTTTAATTGAATACTTTTTTAGGCTTAATTTCGTATGGTTTGTCAGGATGTTGAACATAAATAGCCATTGCTTTGTCAGTCTCTGCATCTTTAAATACAAGTTGATCACTTTTTATAGATTTTTTAAATGTTTTCTTATTAAATTTCTGGCCATTTAAAATTCTTTTTTTCATATTTTCATCTGATATATGTATCTCAGGCAAACTTTTCAAACCATATTCTATAGGAAATAGATGAGATTGTAATGTGTCTTGCTCATGGAAATCTGAAATTTGCTCAAGTGTTAAACTTTCTTCTATATCAAAACCACCTGAAGTTGTACGCGTTAATAAAGACATGTGCGCTGGATAGCCAAGTTCTTTACCTATATCAGTAGCAAGCGTACGAATGTATGTACCTTTTCCACAATGAACAATTATATCGAAATGACATTGATTATCTTCGAAGACTAAATCTGATATACGTTCGATTTGTTTAATATTCACTTTTCGCTCCGGTCGCTCTACTGTTTCACCATTTCTCGCATATTCATACAATTTTTTACCATTCACTTTTACTGAAGAATACATTGGTGGAATTTGTGTAATGACACCTTGAAAATTTTCCAATACCCCATCAACTTGGCGTTCATTAAGTTCATTTGGCGCAATGTTAACCTTTTCCACGACTTCTCCAGTTTGGTCTTCAGTAGTCGTACTCATACCAATTGAAACAGTCGCTTTATAAGATTTACCCATATCCATAATGTAGTCACTTACTCTAGTAGCAGGACCGATACAAATAGGTAACACCCCTGCGACTTCAGGATCAAGTGTGCCAGTATGGCCTATTTTTTTCGTTTTTAAAATTTTTCTTAATTTAAATACAACATCGTGACTTGTAAGCCCACGTTCTTTATATACGGGTAAAATACCGTTGTACATCATTTCACACCCTTATCTTAAAACCAATTTTATGTATAAATACTATTTCAATAATAATTGAGAGGCTGAGGCACGATATAATGCCCCAGCCAATTTTTTATTATTTATTTTGTTTGTGTAAGTCTTGAATCATTTTTTCAATTTTATTGCCGTATTCGATTGACTCATCATATTCAAAGAATAATTCTGGGATAATACGTAATCTCATTCTTGATCCAAGTTCAGATTTAATAAATCCTTTCGCTTTGTCTAAAGCTTTGAAAGTATCTTTCACTTCTTTATCACTACCAAGTACTGTTAAAAATACTTTAGCTTGTGATAAGTCATTTGTTAACTCAACATCAGTAATTGTGATAAATCCTACTCTAGGGTCTTTCACTTTATTATTAACGATATCCATAATTTCTTTTTTCATTTGTTCGCCAACACGTTCTGCTCTCATGTTACTCATTTGTGTCACCTCTTTAATCGATGTTTTAAATCTATTTATTTTATAAATTTCCTTATTTCAGTTCATTTAAACTTTAGAAATTAGAAATTGTTTTTATTTCTTAAAAAAGGTGGACAATACTTTATCGTCCACCTAATCAACTTAAAGTGTTAAATTATCTTTCAACTTCTACCATTTCAAAGGCTTCGATAATGTCGCCTTCTTTGATGTCGTTAAATTTCTCAATTGTAATACCACATTCATAACCTTGTGCTACTTCTTTAGCATCGTCTTTGAAACGTTTTAATGTGTCTAATTCACCTTCAAATAATACGATGCCATCTCTGATAACACGTACGCCTGCGTTACGAGTGATTTTACCTTCAGTTACGTAACTACCTGCGATTGTACCAACTTTAGATACTTTGAATGTTTGACGTACTTCAGCTTGACCGATGACTTGTTCTTCGAATTCAGGGTCTAATAAACCTTTCATAGCTGATTCGATTTCTTCGATAACGTTGTAAATGACACGGTGAAGACGCATATCAACATTTTCAGCTTCAGCAGCACGTTTAGCACCAGCGTCAGGACGAACGTTAAATCCGATGATGATACCATTTGAGGCATTAGCTAATGTTACGTCTGATTCGTTGATAGCACCTACAGCAGTGTGAATAATACGTACGTTTACGCCTTCTACATCAATCTTCATTAAAGAAGCAGCTAAGGCTTCTACTGAACCTTGAACGTCACCTTTAATGATAACGTTAAGATCTTTCATTTCACCTTGTTTCATTTGTTCAAATAAGTTATCTAATGAAACGTTTTTACTTTCTTGACGTTGTTGAATCACGCTTGCTTCATGACGTGCTTCACCAATACGACGCGCTTGTTTCTCATCTTTGAAAATAACGAAACGGTCACCAGCTAAAGGTACATCATTAATACCTGTAATTTCAACTGGAGTTGATGGACCTGCAGTTTTAATTCTTTGACCAAGATCATTTACCATAGCACGAATACGTCCATACGTATTACCTACTACGATTGAATCACCAACATTTAATGTCCCATTTTGTACAAGTAATGATGCTGCTGGGCCACGTGATTTATCTAATTCTGCTTCAATTACTGTACCAACAGCTTGTTTATCAGGATTAGCTTTTAATTCTTGAACTTCAGCTACTAAACCAATCATTTCTAATAAGTCATCGATACCATCGCCACTTAATGCTGATAATTGAACGAAGATTGTGTCGCCGCCCCAATCTTCAGGAATTAAACCATATTCAGTTAATTCTTGCATTACGCGGTCTGGATTAGCAGTTGGTTTATCGATTTTGTTTACTGCAACGATTGTAGGTACATTCGCTTCTTTAGCGTGGTTAATCGCTTCAATTGTTTGAGGCATTACACCATCATCTGCCGCTACTACTAAGATAGTGATGTCGGTAACTTGAGCACCACGTGCACGCATTGTAGTGAAAGCTGCGTGTCCTGGAGTATCTAAGAAAGTAATTTTCTTACCAGCATTTTCAATTTGGTATGCACCGATATGTTGCGTAATACCACCAGCTTCGCCAGCAGTTACTTTTGTATGACGAATTGAATCAAGTAATGTTGTTTTACCGTGGTCAACGTGACCCATGATAGTTACAACAGCTGGTCTTTCAATTGCATCTGGATCGTCTTCTTCATTATCAAAGTAAGTTGAAAGATCTTCTTCATTAACTACTACTTCTTTTTCAATTTCTACACCATAGTCATCAGCAATTAATTCTAACGTTTCTTCGTCTAGAGATTGGTTGATATTCGCTACAATACCTAATAAGAATAATTTTTTAATAATGCCTGATGATTCAATATTTAATTTATCTGCTAATTCACCAACAGTAATGCCTTCTTCATAAGTAATTTTTGATGGCATTTCTTTAGGTTCAGCTGCTGGTTTATTTTTGTTTCCTTTATTATTGTTCTTGTTGTTCTTATTATTTTTGTTGTTTTTATTTTTATTATTGTTTTTGTTATTTTTATTGTTTTTAGGATTAGCGTTTCCTTTGTTATTTTGTTTCTTATTATTGTTGTTACTTTGTTGTTTTTGGTGATTATTTTGAGTAGTTTGTTTATCATTATTACCACTTTGTTGTGGTTTAAATTTCTTATCAAGCACTTTAATTTGATCGTCTTCTAGCGCTTGCATGTGATTAGATACTTCTACGTCCATTTTCTTTAACTCATCGATAATCTCTTTACTTTTCACGTTTAATTCTTTCGCATATTCATAAATTCTTTTTTTACTCATATAATCACTCCTTACAATATTCATCAATCATAGACTTTAGCTTTTTAGCAAATCCTGAGTCAGTGACTCCAACATTTACGCGTTCTGCTTTGCCTAAAGATTGGCCTAATTCTGCTCTCGTACCGAAAATTCTAAATGGAACATGGTATGTTTCACATTTGTTTTGTATATTTTTTATAGAGTTTTCAGAAGCATCAGAAGCTAAAATAACCAATTTAACATTTTGTTTTTTAATTTCTGTTAATAATACAGATTCTCCTGCTTTAACTTTTCTAGCTCTCATAGCTAACCCTAAAAAATTAAATATTTTTTCTTTGGTCATTTAGGAATCTCTTCTCTATAAATTAATCTGATAATTTCTTTGTAGACTGGGTCTAATTTTTCAGGATTTTCATTAAAATATCTCTCAAGTACGCCTTTTTGTTGAGCTTCTTCTACACTTTTAACATTTTTTGAAACATATGCGCCTCTTCCTTGCTGTTTCCCTGTACCATCAGCAAATATCTCGCCTTCTTTATTAATAACAACGCGAATCATTTCTTTTTTAGGACGCATTTCATTAGTAATAATACATTTGCGCATTGGAATTTTTTTCTTCTTCATTATTAATTACTCACCCCAATTTTATGCTTAAACGTCTTTATTTTCTTTCTCGTCTTCTGTTTGCTCTACTTCTTCAGATGTTTCTTCTGTTTCTTCATTTTCAGAAACTTCTTCACTTTCTTCATCAGAAGGTTCATCAATTTCAGCTGCTAATTCAGCAGTTGTTAAATTAGATTCTTCTAAATTAACGTCATCGATTTCTACATCTTCGTCACCTGTCATAACGATTTCATCAGCTTGTTCTTCTGATTCGATAACAGGATAGATGCCCGCTTCACGTGCGTCAGTTTCTGATTTGATATCAATCTTCCAACCAGTTAATTTAGCTGCTAAACGTGCGTTTTGACCTCTTTTACCGATAGCCAGAGATAATTGATAATCAGGTACAACTACGACTGTAGATTGGTTATCTTCACTAACAATTACTTCAAGTACTTGTGATGGGCTTAATGCATTACGCACGAAAACTTTAGGATCTTCATTCCATTGAACGATGTCGATTTTTTCTCCGCCAAGTTCTTCTACTACAGCTTCAACACGAGCACCTTTAGCACCTACGCATGCACCTACTGCATCAATGTCAGGATTTTCAGAGTACACACTAATTTTAGAACGGTCTCCCGCTTCACGTGCTACTGATTTAACGATAACAGTTCCGTCATAGATTTCAGGCACTTCTTGCTCAAATAAACGTTTAAGTAAACCTGGGTGACTTCTAGATACATAAATTTGAGGACCTTTAGTTGTTTGTTCAACTTTGTTTACATACACTTTAATACGTTCGTTTGGAATGTAACTTTCATTTGGACTTCTTTCAGGTTCAGATAACACAGCTTCAATACGTCCTAAATTAACGTAAACATAACGGTGGTCAACACGGTCAATCACACCTGTTAAAATGTCTTCTTCTTTATCGATGAATTCTTTATAAAGAATTTCTCTTTCAGCGTCTCTTAAACGTTGCATTACCGCTTGTTTAGCCGCTTGTGCACCAACACGACCAAAGTCTTTAGGTGTAACATCTTCTTCGTAGATGTCACCGATTTCATAAGCAGGGTTTTTAACTAATGCTGTGCTTAGATCAACTTCATCACGGTCGTCAAATACTTCTTCTACGACTTCTTTACGTGCGATAACTTTGAAAGTACCTTCATCCATGTTTAATTCTACACGTACGTTTCTAGCACTATCATAGTTTTTCTTATATGCTGTAATTAATGCTGCTTCAATAGCATCAATTAAAACTTCTCTTGGGATTTTCTTTTCTTTCTCTAAATATTCAGTTGCTAATAATAACTCATTACTTGCCACAATTATTCCTCCTCATCACGTTAAATCATTACTGCGTGACGTGCTTTTGCAATTTTATTTCTTGGGATTTCGATATTTTTAGTTCTAGCTTTTTCTTTAACTTCCATCGTAATTGCATCATCAGTTACCTCTTTCAAGATACCTAGCCACTCTTTATCTCCTTCAATTGGAGCATATAATGATACAAATACTGGTTTGTCGATTGCATTTTGATACTCTTTTTCTTTTTTAATTGGACGCTCGGCACCTGGAGACGCAACATCTAAATAGTACATTTCAGATATTGGGTCTTTTTCATCCATGACTTCGCTTATCTTTTCAGAAGCAAGCGTACAATCATTTAAATCGACGCCACCTTCTTTATCGATAGAAATTCTTAAGAAATGATCTTTTCCTTCTTTAGCATACTCGATATCTACTAATTCAAAGTTTAATTCGTCTAAAACAGGAGAAATGATAGTTTCTACTTCTTCAGTTATTTTACTCATACAGGCCTCCTTTTTTGGCAAATAGAAAAGAGCGGGTATATGCCCACTCTTTCTGCCTGAGTCAAATTTTTACACAGTGCAATTATATCACAAGTTCATTTATTAAACAAATTAAGCTATTTAAACTAAGACTTGATGAATACCTGTGTAGTAAATATTAGCGTTGTAGCTACTCTGTTCATTTTAGATATCAAAAATAGATAACTGTGCTTTATCTGGTAAATCTGGTAATGAGCCTAAATCATCTAAATACTCGATGACTTTTTGTGATAAACCTGCTTTTTTATTTAAGTCTTCTTTTGATAAGAACGGTCCATCTTCACGTGCTTCTACGATACGTTTCGCTACGTTCTCACCTAAACCAGGAACAGCGACAAATGGTGGAATCAATGTATCGCCCTCAATGATAAAATCAAAGGCCTGGCTTTTCTCTAAGCTAATAGATTGCATACGGAAACCTCTATGTGCCATTTCGTTCATAATTTCTAATACAGTTAAAACGTCTTTCTCTTTCTTACCTAAATCCATATAACGAGAATACATGTCTTTAACAGTATTTTTTATGCTTTCTTTATCTTTAATCATTGTAATTAAATCAAAGTCTGATGCACGAATAGTGAAATAAGCAGCGTAGTAGTATAAAGGGTAATGAACCTTGAAATAAGCGATACGCACAGCCATTAATACATATGCAGCAGCATGGGCTTTAGGGAACATGTACTTAATTTTAAGACATGAATCTAAATACCAATCTGGTACATTGTTTTCTTTCATAGCTTCAATCATTTCATCCGTTAAACCTTTACCTTTACGTACTGACTCCATCGTTTTAAAGGCCATAGACGGTTCTAGACCTGCATACATTAAATAAACCATGATATCGTCACGACAGCCAATTACGCTTGATAAGTCACATATGCCAGAACGAATCAGTTCTTGTGCATTACCTAACCATACATCTGTACCATGAGATAATCCTGAAATTTGAACAAGCTCTGAGAACGTCGTCGGTTTCGTATCTTCTAGCATTTGACGCACAAACCCTGTACCAAATTCAGGCACTCCAAATGTTCCGGTTTTACATAAAATTTCTTCCTCAGTCACGCCTAGTGATTCAGGACTACTAAAGATTTGCATTGTTTCTTTATCATCGACTGGAATCGTCTTAGGATCGATACCTGATAAATCTTGTAACATACGTATCATGGTTGGGTCATCGTGTCCAAGAATATCAAGTTTTAATACGTTGTCGTGAATAGAATGGAAGTCAAAGTGTGTTGTCATCCATGACGCACTTTGGTCATCTGCTGGGAATTGAATAGGCGTAAAATCATAAATATCCATATAATCAGGTACTACGATAATACCGCCAGGGTGCTGACCAGTCGTACGTTTAACACCGGTACACCCTTTAACTAGACGATCCACTTCAGCACCACGTTTATGAATGCCTTGATCATTTAAGTAACCTTTTACATAACCAAAGGCAGTCTTTTCAGCAACCGTACCGATTGTTCCAGCACGGAATACTTTATCTTCACCGAATAGCACTTTCGTATAGTTATGTGCGTTAGGTTGATATTCACCACTAAAGTTCAAATCAATATCGGGTACTTTATCCCCTTTAAATCCTAAGAACGTTTCGAACGGAATATCTTGTCCTTCTTTAATTAAATCTGAGCCACATGTACTACATTTTTTATCAGGCAAGTCGAAACCAGACCCTACTGACCCATCATCGAAGAACTCACTTGTTTTACAGTTCTGGCAAATATAATGCGGTGGTAATGGGTTAACTTCTGTAATTTCAGTCATTGTCGCTACGAAACTTGAACCTACAGAACCACGAGATCCTACAAGATAGCCATCGTCTAATGATTTTTTAACTAATCGTTGAGAAATCAAATAGATTACAGAGAATCCATTCCCGATAATACTAGCTAATTCTTTTTCTAAACGATCAATAACAATTTGAGGTAAATCTTCACCATAAAGTTTTCGTGCATTAGCATAACTTAATTCTCGTATTTCTTCGTTAGCACCTTCCATACGTGGCGTGAACAGTTTATCTTTAATCGGAATAACTTTATCTATACGATCTGCTAATTCATTCGTGTTTTTAACAACGATTTCATAGGCTTTTTCTTCTCCTAAGAAATGAAATTCGTCTAACATTTCATCAGTCGTTCTAAAATGAGCTTCTGGTAACGTTGAACGATTTAATGGATTACCCGGTTGAGAAGCAATCAGAATTTTACGCGCAATCGCATCATGTTCGTATAAATAATGCGCATTACCAGTTGCTAGTACAGGAATACCAGTACTTTCACCAGCTTTTAAGATACGGTCATAAATTTCATATAACGTTTCAGTATCTCTAATTAACTCACGATCAATTAAATCTTGATAAAGTTTTGGCGGCTGCACTTCAATGAAATCATAGTATTTCGCGATTTTTTCAACTTCTGCTTGATCTCGTTGCATTACTGCTGTAAACAGTTCGCCCTCATCACAAGCTGTACCCACTAAGATGCCTTCGCGATATTCATTTAATAATGAACGCGGAATTCTTGGTGTACGGTAATAATATTTAACTAATGATGCACTTACAATTTTGAAGAGATTTTTAAGTCCTTCTTGTGTTTGCACAATTAAAGTGACATGCGTAGGACGCGCACGTTTATAAGCATCTTCATTTGTTAATTTTTTATTGATATCTTTATGGTTTGTAACACCTAATTCTTTCATTTGTTGCACCATTTTTAAGAAAATGTAGGCTGTTGCCTCCGTATCATAAATGGCTCTGTGGTGTTGTGTAAGTTCTACGCCATATTTTTTAGCTAAGAAGTTCAAACCATGTTTACCGTATTCAGTATTGATTGTACGAGATAATTCAAGTGTATCAATAACCCCATTTGTAGAAGGACCGAAACCAAGTCTTTCATATCCCGTATCAATAAAGCCCATATCGAATGAAGCATTATGTGCTACAAATATAGCATCGCCAACCCATTCTTTAAATTCTGTTAGTACTTCTTCAATTTCTGGAGCATCTGTTAACATATCGTCTGTGATATGCGTTAAATTAATAATCGTTTCAGATAACTTTTCATGCGGATTACTAAAACGTTCAAATTTATCAATAATTTCGCCGTCTTTCACTTTTACAGCGGCAAGTTCAATAATTTGGTCATATTGGTTAGATAAACCTGTTGTCTCAACGTCAAAGACGACATAAGTCGCTTCTTTTAAGTCTCTATTTGTTGGTTTATAAGCAATGGGCACACCATCATCTACAAGCATGCCTTCCATACCATAAATCATTTTAATACCATTTTTCTCAGCAGCACTATGCGCTTCTGGGAATGCTTGAACTACATTATGGTCGGTCACGGCGATAGCTTTATGACCCCAATTAGCTGCTTGTGCAACATAAGAGCTAATGTTAGGAATCCCATCCATTTGACTCATGGATGTATGTAAATGGAATTCAACACGTTTCTCTTCAGCTTTATCTTGTTTTGGTGTCTTTTTAATTTCCTCAATATCAGACATCATCATCACTAAGTCACGTACAAATGTATCTTCTTCAATACGTCCTTGTGCACGCACCCATTTACCTACACTTAATGCTTTAAAGTGATCTAAGTCATCTTTATTTTTTCTAGTAAACATTTTTAATACTAATGAATCTGTGTAGTCTGTCACTTTCAATTCTACGATATGGCGGCCACTTTTTAGTTCTTTCAGATTAATATCAAAGATGACCCCTTCAATAGCTACTTTAAACTCTTCCTCAATAATGGATTCGATTGGTTTAATATTCTCAACTTGAATTGGTTTACCAATTTGACATTTATCTACGCTACTTTCGTTATTATCTTGCTGTTTCGCTTTTTCAGCTTTAATTTTTTCCATTTTTTCAGTTGCTTCTCTTGCGCTTTTTTCGTCTTCTTCTTGAATATGTGCCTCTAATGAAGCTAAATCTTCATCCGTATTAGAGTCATCCGTTTCAAAGATAACTTTATCTATATCAAATCCGCATTTTTGAAAAGCTTTCACCAAACTGCCGTTACATACTTTGTCAAAATGATTTCTTTCAATATCGTTTGAAGTCATAATTTTTAAAACATTACCAGACATAATTAAACGTTTTTGCTTTAATTGCCCTTTCACTTTAGGAGATAAAGCAGTATGTTCGATACAATGACCAAAGTATTTGATTGCATGTTCATCTTGGTTACTTGTATTTTGTATCGTGAAATGCCAATCTACTTTTGCGATTTCTTTAAATTCTTCGGTGATTGCATTGGTAAAGATTAAATAATCTTCATTTGAAAGAAAGTATGGCAATGTAATTTGAAATTCCCATGTTCTATTTTTATTTGATACATCAACGCGCGTTAATTCCCCATTTTCAAGAATTTCTTGATCAAGTTGATTTGAAATTTTGATTTGGTCAGCAAGCACTCTAAATTTTTCTTGATTCGTCATTGCCACGACAGATAACCACCTTATTTCATACTTAAATTCATCACTGTTTATAGTGTTCCTCACTACCCTACATTTACAAACTTGATATCTATTATACTACTTCAATAATCATTTTTCATTCGTACAGATTATTTCTTTATTTTTTGAAAATTAATTCTATAAACATAATTAAAACGGTAAAAATGCCACATACATTTTTACCGCTTCTAATTAAACTTTTAAATAATTTTATAAGTTTTCGTAAATTTTAGCTACGTGTGCTTCTAAATCATCAATATGCACATCTTCGCTGTCGCCAGTATGGCGTACTTTCACTTCAACAATACCTTCAGATGCATTTTTACCTACAACAACACGAATAGGTAAACCAATTAAATCAGCGTCATTAAATTTAACACCTGCACGATCTTGGCGGTCATCATATAACACATCGTACTTACCTTGGAACTGTGCATATAATTGGTTAGCTAATTCAAGTTGTTCTTCTTTTTTAGGGTTAATTGTAATTAAATGTAAATCAAATGGTGTTACTGATTTAGGCCAGATAATACCATTTTCATCATTATTTTGTTCTACAATCGCACTTAGTGTTCTAGAAACACCGATACCATAGCAGCCCATGATTAACGGTTGTGCTTTACCTTGATTATCTAAGAATGTTGCATTCATCGCTTCTGAGTATTTAGTACCAAGTTTAAATACTTGTCCTACTTCAATACCTTCAGCGAATTTAGCTTCACCTGAACCATCACTTAGTTGTTCTCCTTCTAAAATGAAGCGGAAGTCTCCATATTCATCAATCTTGAAATCACGGTCAACATTTGCATTTACATAGTGGTATCCATCTTCATTTGCGCCTACCACGATATTATTTAAATCTTTCACATAATTATCGGCATAGATTTTAATTTCTCTATCATGAATAGGACCTAATGAACCTGGGTTAGCACCTAACAAGTTAACAATTTCATCTTGAGTAGCCATTTCGACATTATCAGTATCAAAGAATGATTTTACTTTCACATCGTTCAATTCATGATGACCTCTTACTAAGAACATTATAAATTCGCCATCTACTTTGAAGATCATTGTTTTAACAATTTCATCTACTGGACGATTTAAGAAGTCAGCTAATTCTTGAGCAGTTTTAACGTTTGGTGTTTCAATTTTGCTTAATTCAGCAACTTCTGTATGTTTTTCATTAGGATGATAAACAACTTCTGCTTTTTCGATATTTGCTGCATAATCACTATTTTCACTATAAACGATTGTGTCTTCACCAATTTTACTTAACGCCATAAATTCGTGTGTGTGGTTACCACCGATAGCACCTGAATCTGCTACAACTGGACGTGCATTGATTCCTACACGTTTAAATATACGGCTATAAGCGTTATACATATCTTGGTATGTTTGATCTAATGATTCTTCATCTGCATGGAAAGAATAAGCATCTTTCATAATGAATTCTCTACCACGTAACAATCCAAAGCGTGGACGTTTCTCATCACGGAATTTAGATTGAATTTGGAATAAAGTAATTGGTAAACGTTTATAAGATTTAAGTTCATCACGTACGATTGAAGTAACAACTTCTTCATGTGTAGGTCCTAAAGCAAATTCTCTACCATTACGATCTTTTAAACGCATCAATTCAGGGCCATATGCTCCCCAACGACCTGATTCTTCCCATAACTCAGCTTGTTGAAGTGCAGGCATTAAAATTTCAACTGCATCTACACTTTCCATTTCTTCACGAATAATTTTAGAAATATTATTTAAAACGCGTGTTGCTAATGGTAAATAGCTATAGATACCACTTGTACTTTGTTTGATTAATCCTGCTTTTAATAATAATTGATGGCTTAAAGCTTCTGCTTCTGCAGGTACTTCTCGCATCGTTGGTATGAATACTTTTGATTGTTTCATATCGTTCTCCTCCTAAATTATAAGAAATAGCGTTGTATATCGTTCCAAGTAACCAGTACCATGATAATTACTACAAATATCGCCCCAACAGCTATGATAGCTGTTTCTGCTTTTTTATTCACTGGTCTTCTGAAAATAGCTTCATAAATAACAAATAGAATTCTACCACCATCAAGTGCTGGAATTGGTAATAAGTTCATTATACCTAAGTTTACACTTAATAACGCAGTGTAAAATGTAAGCGCGATAACACCTTGTTTAACCACTGAATCGACATTATGATAGATGCCTACTGGTCCATTAAGCATGTCAAATGTGAATCCGCCTGTGAAGATACTTGCTATCATTGTACCTACTGCTTTGAAAATGACTGTACTAGCATCAACGAAGTTTTCAATACCAGCTGGAATAGGTTTAAACAATGAGTGCTCATTTTTAGGTTGGAAACCTAGTACATATTTTGTAACTGAATTCATTTTAGTTTGCTTAATCACTTGTTTTTTAGGTGTAATGTCTAACGTTTTAACTTTACCATCACGTTCAACTTTTAACGTTGTTTTATGGTCTTTAATTTGATCAGCAGCTTTTTGAATATCTTCAAAATTATCTACCTTGTGACTACCTAATTGTAAAATTTTATCGCCTGTTTTTAAACCAGCTTGTTGTGCTGGATAATTATCCGCCAATTGATTAACTGTAGTTGTAGGCGTTCCTTGATAATAAGCTAAGCCGATAAATAATACGATAGCTAAAAGAAAGTTAAATAATGGTCCTGCAAATAATGTTAAAAATTTGGGTAATGGTTTTTTGTGAGCAAATTGGCGATTTCTAGGCGCAATTTGAATTAGACTACCATTTTCAACAAAATAAGCTTTCTTAGCGATATTAAAATGATGTCTTTCATTATCATAAGACGTAATACCTTCTATAAATAAGTCATCTTTAAAATCACATTGCTTTACTTCAATAGCTTCAATTTTTTGGAATTTATGTTGATCATCCAAAATAATATGTGTAATTTCATCTTGGTCATTTAATTTTATTTTTACATTCATACCTGGTTCCACGGACGGTTCTTCAAGACCATCTCCGGCCATTCTTACATAGCCTCCCACAGGTAATAAACGGATTGTATAAAGGGTTTCGTCTTTGCGGAAACTAAAAATTTTCGGTCCCATACCAATCGCAAATTCCGGACACATAATCCCTGCACGTTTAGCAAAGAACATATGACCATATTCATGTACCGTTACAAGTACACCAAATACGATAATAAATGAGACAATAGTGACTAAATAACTCACTCGCTACACCTCAATTAATTAAATTTATCTACGTCAATTCAAGTTATAAGAATGTTGTAGATTATGTATGATTTTGTAATTTTTTTCAAGTAATACTATTACCTTTGAGAAAAGGAGTTAAGAATTACGTGATTGAATGCTTCTAATCAACAGTAAATTCAATAACTCCTCAATTATACCATTATTCATTTTTTAAAAATAAATATTACGTTAAATTCTTACTATATTTGTATTAATAATATGTTGAGTAAAGGTAACACAAACATAAAACTATCAAAACGGTCTAGTATACCACCGTGTCCAGGTAAAATTCTTCCTGAATCTTTTACACCGAAATGACGTTTAAATCCTGATTCCACTAAATCACCAAGTTGACCAAACATACTTAAGATTATCGTTACAAGTAGCAATAACCAAACATTTAAGTGGAAATCAACGAAAAATAGCATAACTAGTGGCACAATTAAACTACAAATTAATCCACCAATAAAACCTTCTATTGTTTTATTTGGGCTGATGACAGGCCATAACTTATGTTTGCCCATTAAACGACCAAATAAATATGCGCCTGTATCAGTTAACCATACAACTAAAAATGCATATAGTATATAGTGCAAGCCATCTTCACGTGTAGCATAAAAATACATGAAGCCAATGCCTACGTAAGCAACTGACATTAAACAAAATGCTGCATCCATAAAACTAAATCTATTTTTAGAAAGTACAGTATAACTTAATAATATAAAGCTCATTGCGATTAAACTTTTTAGCTGAACATCATTTACCCACTGACCAGCGTCTTGCGGTAACATAATTATAATTAACGCTAAAGCACTAAAAATACCTGGAATAGAAAGCAATTTAATCATATTCATATTCAACAGTTCTTTTAATGCGATTAAGGCTAGCAAATAAGCAAATAACATTAAAATAGTTCCACCTTTTAATAAGATAGGTAGAAATATAATTAAAGCTATAATCGCGGTTAAAGTTCTAACTTTCATACGCTACTCCTTACTTAATCCTCCAAATCGTCTTTGACGAGATTGGTATATTTTTAAACATTTTTTAAATTCCTCAGCATCAAAATCCGGCCATAACTTCTCATTAAAGATAAATTCACTATAAGAAGATTGCCAAATTAAAAAGTTACTAATGCGTTGTTCACCAGAAGTGCGAATTAATAATTCAGGATCTGGGTAGGGATGCGTCATTAAATGTTTCGATATCATTGTTTCGTCGATGTCATTACTATCCTGACCATTATTTTGAAGCTCATCATAAATTGATTTCATACTTTGAACAATTTCAGCTCGTCCACCATAATTAATGGCAAATATTAATTTCAAACCTGTATTATCTTTTGTTTTCTCTTTTGCATGTTCAATAGCATCAATTGTTGATTGAGGCACTGCCTCTAAAAAACCAATTGTTTCAATTTGGACATTTTTTTCTATAAGTTCCGGTAGAAAAGTTTTTAAAAAATTAACAGGTAAATTCATGATATAATTAACTTCATTTTCAGGTCTAGACCAATTTTCCGTTGAAAAAGCGTATAAAGTTAAGTATTTAATACCTAAGTTGCTTGCTTCACGCGTTACTTTTTTTATTGTTTGCATACCTTCATAATGACCTTTAATTCTAGGCATTTTACGCTTTTTAGCCCAACGTCCATTTCCGTCCATGATAATCGCTACATGTTCAGGTAAATTATGTAAATCTAAATCATCGTTATGAGTGATTTTAGTCTTATTTCTTTGTATTAGCTTTTTAAACATGGTCTTTCCTCCGAGCCTGATCATCTCTGTTATATTATATTAGTTATTTAAGAAATCATCTATCATTTTATCATACTCGATAATGGCATTGAATAAGCAAATTAAAAAACTGTACCAAAGTCTGAATTGGCACAGTTTAGACTAAAATGATTATTGTACTATCATAATTAATAATACGGTGAATTCACAAAATATATGAATAATTAAACGTTATTAATATTCTAAATTATACAGACATGATATCTTTTTCTTTATCTTCTACTAATTGATCAATTTCTTTAATAGAATTATCAGTCGCTTTTTGAACATCTTCAGTTTGACTTCTTAAGTCATCTTCAGTAATATCGCCATTTTTCTCGTCTTTTTTCAATTGATCGTTAATGTCACGGCGAATGTTACGAATTGAAACTTTAGCATCTTCACCGATTTTTTTAACGTTTTTAACTAATTCTTTACGACGCTCTTCTGTTAAAGCTGGAACAGTGATACGAATAACTTCACCATCACTAGTTGGGTTAACACCTAAGTTAGCAGCGATGATTGCTTTTTCGATATCAGCAACAGATGTTTTATCGTAAGGAGAGATAACTAATAAACGTGCTTCAGGCACATTAATGCTTGCTAATTGTTGTACAGGCGTTGGTGCACCATAATAATCAACAGTTACACCATTTAATAAGTTAGAGTTAGCTCTACCTGCACTGATATTAGCTAATTCACGTGATAAGTTATCGATAGATTTTTTCATTCTAGCTTTAGTATCTTGGATAATGTCACTCATGTTTTACACCTCAAATTATTTAGTAATTAAAGTACCGATTTTTTCTCCCATTACTGCGCGTTTAATATTTCCTTCTTCCATAATTGAGAAGACATTTAATGGAATATTGTTATCCATACAGAATGAAGAAGCAGTTGAATCCATAACTTGTAATCCTTCTTGTAACATTTGGATATGAGTTAAGTGATCGTATTTCACTGCATTTTTATCAACTTTAGGGTCAGCTGAATATACGCCATCTACATTATTTTTACCCATTAAAATAACATCAGCTTCAACCTCTGCTGCACGTAATGCTGCAGTAGTATCTGTAGAGAAGTATGGATTACCAATACCAGCTGCAAAAATAACTACACGTTTTTTCTCTAAGTGTCTAATAGCACGACGACGGATGTAAGGTTCTGCTACTTGTTTCATTTCAATTGATGTTAATACGCGAGTATCACAGTCTAATTGTTCAAGGCTATCTTGTAAAGCAAGTGCATTCATTACAGTTGCTAACATGCCCATATAATCAGCTGTACCACGGTCCATACCTAAATCACTACCTGTTTTACCTCTCCAGATATTGCCGCCGCCAACAATTACAGCAATTTCACAATCCATTTTAGCTACTTCAGCTACTTGTTCAGCTACGCTTTTGATAATCATTGGATTAATTCCAAAGCCTTTATCTCCTGCAAGTGCCTCACCGCTAAGTTTTAAGACTACACGTTTATATTTAGAAGTTTGCGCCATTGTTTTTTCCTCTCTATTGTAAAAATATGTAATATATACAAGTAAAGAAGACACGAACGCGTCTTCTAAGATAAAGTAGAAACTCTATCTAATAGAAAAACTCAAAGGTGCCTTCTTTCTTGTTTAGTAATGTTGAAAGATTATTTCATTTGTCCTTTTACTTCGTCAGCAAAGTTTTCTTCACGTTTTTCCATACCTTCGCCTACTTCATAACGTACGAAGTCAACAAGTTTACCACCTTTAGATTTTAAGAAAGCTTCAACTGTTTGGTCTGGATCTTTAACGAAGTTTTGATCAACTGCACAAATTTCTTGAAGATATTTACGTAAACGTCCTTCAACCATTTTTTCAACGATGTTTTCAGGTTTACCTTCATTTAATGCTTGTTGTTTTAATACTTCTCTTTCATGGTTGATTTCTTCTTCATTTACTTGATCAGATGAAACATATTTAGGGTTGATTGCTGCGATGTGCATAGCAACGTCTTTAGCTGCTTCTTCATCAGTAGTACCTTCAACAACAGTTAACACACCAATACGTCCACCCATGTGTAAGTATGCACCAAATGCATCGTTGTCAGATTTAGTTCTGATAGCAAAACGACGGATGCTTAATTTTTCACCGATAGTTGAGATAGCTTCTTTCATTCTTTCATCAACTGTTTGACCACTTGATAATTTAGTTTCTAATAAAGCTTCAACTGTTTCAGCTTTGCTTTCAAGAACTTGGTTAGCAATTTCTTTTACTAATTCTTGGAAACCTTCATTACGAGCAACGAAGTCTGTTTCAGAGTTGATTTCAACGATTGCAGCTTCATTACCTTTTACTTCAACGTGTACTAAACCTTCTGCTGCGATACGGTCAGCTTTTTTAGCTGCTTTAGCGATACCTTTTTCACGTAAGTAATCAATCGCTTTATCGATGTCACCATCAGTTTCAGTTAGCGCTTTTTTACAATCCATCATACCAGCGCCAGTTCTTTCACGTAATTCTTTAACAAGTTTTGCTGAAATTGCCATTAATTATTCCTCCAATATGTCTAATTGTAATAATAGATGATACTTAAATATTACCATTAAAGGTACTCTAATTTCCAATACTCTATTATTATTTAATGAATATTTTTTAAGTTATTAAATGCTTTATATTTGAAAAAAGGGCGATAAGCATTACATCTTATCACCCATTTAAACTATATCTTAGTTTGATTCAACAGTAGTATTTTCTTCAGTTGATTCTGCTTCTTGAGATTGTTCTTTTTCATCTAAATCGATGTTTTGTTCTGCAGCTACTTCATCGTTAGAAATACCTTGTTGACCTTCTAAGACAGCGTCTGCCATTTTACCAGTTAATAATTTAACGGCACGGATAGCATCGTCGTTCGCTGGGATAACGTAATCGATTTCATCAGGATCACAGTTAGTGTCAACAATACCAACGATTGGGATATTTAATTTACGTGCTTCAGCAATCGCGTTGCGCTCTTTACGAGGGTCAACTACGAATAATGCTTGAGGCATTGATTTCATATCACGAATACCGCCTAAGAATTTGATTAAACGGTCGTATTCTTTTTTAAGTTCAACAACTTCTTTTTTAGGTAATACTTCGAATAAACCGTCTTCTTCCATTTTTTCGATTTCAGAAATACGTTTAATACGTTTAGAAATTGTTTTGTAGTTAGTTAAAATTCCGCCTAACCATCTTTGGTTAACGTAGAATTGTCCAGCACGTTCAGCTTCAGCTTTAACTGATTCTTGTGCTTGTTTTTTAGTACCTACGAATAAGACTTTACCGCCATCTTCTGATACTTGTTTTAAGAAATTGTAAGCTTCTTCAACTTTTTTCACTGTTTTTTGTAAGTCAATGATATAGATACCATTTCTTTCAGTGAAGATATATTTTTTCATTTTTGGGTTCCAACGGCGTGTTTGGTGACCGAAGTGAACACCGGCTTCTAGTAATTGTTTCATTGAAATTACTGCCATTTTAAATTCCTCCTATTGGTTATTTACCTCCATAATAAACTAATGTAAAGACAATTCTTAGAATTGCACCCTTTGCATATACGTTTATCATGTGTGTATTGGCTTTATAGCCGTCAATAATAATACCATAATTTTTTTGCTAGTGCAACGACTGATTTAATATCATTTATTTTTTTCTTAAAAATAAAAACGAGCTTTCAAGTTACCTTGTAAAAAGAATTAACTCAGCTCGTTTCTATTAACTAGTTAGATTAGAAATCAGTTAACATCTATTATTTATTACGTTCTAATTCATCTAAGAATTTTTCTTTTTTAACTTTAATGAATGTACCTTTCATTCCTAACGATCGAGATTCGATTACACCAGCACTTTCAAGTTTACGTAATGCGTTAACGATTACAGAACGTGTAATACCTACTCTATCAGCAACTTTAGATGCGATTAATAATCCTTCATTACCGCCTAATTCTTCAAAAATGTGTTCGATTGCTTCTTTTTCAGAATAAGAAAGTGAATTAATTGCCATAGTGATAGCTGCTTTATCACGCGCTTCTTTTTCAACTTCATTATGCTTTTCACGAAGGATTTCCATACCAATTACTGTTGCTGCATATTCGCCTAAAACTAAATCATTTTCATTGAAGTCGTCTTCTACACGTCCTAGAACTAATGTACCTAAACGTTCTCCACCACCTAAAATTGGGAAAACAGTAGTACGACTATTAATGAAAGTATCTTTATCTTCAGGAGGGAAAACAGTTAATTCATTGTCGATTTTAATGTTAGATTCTGTTTGCTTAACATCCATTAATAATTCAGTATATTCGCTTGGAATGTGTTTGCTTTCTAACATTTCACTAATTCTTTCGCTTTTTAAAAGTTCATTTAAACTGGAACCTAAGATTTTTCCTCTACGTGACACGATAAACACGTTTGTCACTGTTACGCTACTAATTGTTTGGGCAACATCTTTAAAGTCTACAGCTATACCTTTATGTTTTTGTAATAACGTATTTAATTCTCTAGTTTTAGATAATAAGCTCATAAAATTTCTCCTTTATTTATATTATAAAATAAATGCACTTAAATCTTTATTAGTTGAAATTGATTTCAATTTATCATCAACATATTGAGGTGTTATATCTACAACCGCATTCGGCATATTTGGAGCTTCATACGATAAATCTTCAAGCATTTTTTCTAAAATAGTGTGCAAGCGACGCGCACCTATATTGTCTGTGTCTTGGTTTACTTGATACGCCATCTCTGCTAAACGAGTAATCGCTTCCTCAGAGAAGTTCACAGTAACATCTTCAGTTTTTAGTAAAGCTTCATATTGTTTAATAAGTGATAATTTAGGTTCTGTTAAAATTCTAAAGAAGTCATTTACTGTTAAGCTTTCAAGTTCAACTCTAATTGGGAAACGACCTTGTAATTCAGGAATTAAATCACTAGGTTTTGAAACATGGAAAGCTCCAGCCCCTATAAAGAGCATGTGTTCAGTGTTTACAGTACCATATTTCGTTTGAATCATGCTACCTTCGAGAATTGGTAAAATATCACGTTGTACACCTTGTCTTGACACATCTTGACCACTATTTGAATTGTTAGTCGCAACTTTGTCGATTTCATCAATAAAGATGATACCCATTTGTTCAGCTAATTCTAATGCTTCTTGGTTAGCTGTTTCTTGGTCGATTAATTCATCAGCAAAATCATCTATTAAAATCTTACGTGCTGTTTTCACTGGAACAACGCGTTCAACTTTACGTTTAGGCATAAGTTGATTCATCATATCTTGCATTTGTTGATTTTGGTTAGTACCTAACATGCCTAATGCACCTGGATCTTGCTCCACTTTGATTCTAACTTTCTCTTCTTCAAGTTTACCATCTAAAAGTTGTCTTTTGATTTCAGAACGTTTCGTTTTAATTTCTTCAGTTGGTGCATCTTCTTCCTCGTCATCATTATTACCAAAGTTTGGAAGTGTACCACCTAAAAGTGATTCAAGTGGATTATTATTTTGTGACGCTTTTTTCTTCATACTAGGAACTAAAAGTTTTACTAATTTTTCATTAGCTTTTTCAGTAGCTTCATCTTTTACTAAAGCTTTTTTTTGATCTTTTACTAATCGTACTGCGACATCTACTAAGTCTCTTACCATACTCTCAACATCGCGACCAACATAACCTACTTCGGTAAATTTAGTAGCTTCCACTTTAATAAATGGTGCGCCTACTATTTTAGCCATTCGACGTGCGATTTCTGTTTTACCTACACCTGTTGGACCAATCATTAAAATATTTTTAGGTGCGATTTCTTGTTTAGTTTCATCGTCAAGAAGGCTTCTTCTATATCTGTTTCTTAAAGCGATAGCAACTTTACGTTTCGCATCGTCTTGACCAACAATATATTCATCTAATTTAGATACGATATCTTTAGGTGTTAATTTTATACCGTTTGCATCCATTAATTATTACCTCCAACTAAATGTATGTCCATATATATTCATTCCCATGATTTATTAAACTATTATAAAGTTTCCACGATAATATTATCATTTGTAAATACACATATATCAGAGGCTACTTTTAAACTTTCATATGTCATTTCTTTAGCAGACATGTGTGTAGCGTGACGTTTCAATGCTCTACCAGCACTTAGTGCATAGTTACCACCAGAACCAATAGCGATTAAATCATCATCTGGTGCAATAACTTCTCCTGTTCCACTAACTACTAATATTGCATCTTTATCCATAACAATAAGCATTGCTTCAAGTTGACGTAGTTGCTTATCTCCTCGCCATTCTTGAGCTAATTCAACAGCTGCACGTTCTAAGTTACCGCTAAATTGCTGTAGTTTAGTTTCAAACTTTTCAAATAAAGTAAATGCATCTGCCACACTTCCTGCAAATCCAGCTAATACTTTACCTTCATATAAACGTCTAACTTTACGGGCAGTTTGTTTCATAATGACTTGTTCACCAAGCGTAACTTGGCCATCTCCTGCCATCGCTGCTTCTCCATTATGTCTCACTGCATAAATAGTTGTAGCATGTAATGATGTCTTACTCATTTATTTACTCTCCTTTTTCGCTCGAGGATGTGCGTTTAAATATACCTTGCGTAATTGTTGATTTGATACATGCGTATACTTTCCAGTTGTTGAAAGATTCACATGACCTAACAAAGATTGAACTGTTCGCAAATCCGCTCCTTGATTTAATAAGTGAGTAGCAAACGTATGTCTTAACTTATGGGGATGAATTTCAGTTACTCCTGCAGTACGTTTAACCACATCATTAAGCACATATCGAATTCCCCTAACCGTAATAGGGTCACCATTCATATTCACTATTAAATAGGGATGTGATTTGTGTTGAACAGGTTTAAATTCATTTAAATATTGTTCAATGCTTTGTCGACAAAATTCTCCAAATGGAACAAAGCGTTCTTTATTACCTTTTCCCAGTACTTTGACGCCTGGTAATGACATATCTATATCAGTAAGTTTAATATTTACTAATTCTGAAACACGTATGCCTGTTGCATATAATAGTTCTAAAATAACTCGATCTCTTAATCCTTTTTTAGAATCCTTAGCTACTGTTTTAAACAATGCCTCCATCTCTTCTTCGTAAAAGAATTGAGGTAGATATTGTTCTTTTTTAGGATGAACTAATTGCACAAAAGGATTAATGATTGAATTATCTTGAGTCATCCAAAATTCATAAAATGTTCTTAGCGTTGATATTTTTCTAGATACAGTCGTTCTTTTTAAATTTTGAGAATATAAAAAACTTAAATAATTTCTAGCGTCTTTATATTCAAACGTATTTAATTGTAACATTTCTTGATTTAGAAAGCGGTTAAATTGCTCTAAATCATCATGATAAGATTTTAAGGTATGGTCGGAGAAATTTCTTTCAACTTTTAGCATATTTAAAAATGTTTTTTGGATTTCTTCCACTTAAAAATCCCCTCCATCATATGCATTGTAGCATATATTATGGAAGGGACTAAAAT
>NZ_PPRD01000017.1 GCF_002902575.1 Staphylococcus croceilyticus
ATTTTAAAGGGAAGACCTAAAATATATTATTAAAAAGTGGGGTTTCTTTTCTATGGATAAATACAAATCAATGACAGAATTAGAAAAACAAACAAAAGAAAATGAAGATTGGGAAATTGTTAGTAATGATTTAAGAAGTAATGTGACTATATTAGCTATACATGGAGGCGGGATTGAACCAGCAACTTCAGAATTAGCATGTGTGATTGCGGAGCAAGGCCAATATAATTATTTTGCTTTTAATGGTATAAGAAGCAAGGGAAATAATGAGTTGCATGTTACTTCTATCCACTATGATAATGAAATAGCAATGAATCTCGTGAATAATAGTGACATAGCAGTAACGATACATGGTTGCTCAGGTAACGAAAGTATTGCATACATAGGTGGAAAAGATATAGAACTTAAAGAAGCTATTGGAAGTGGTTTATCAGACATAGGTTTAGATATTCAAGCTGCACCAAGTCATATGGCTGGTGCTCAAGATAATAATATTGTAAATCGTACTACTAAAGGTGCAGGTGTACAAATTGAACTTTCTTCTAAATTAAGAAAATCTTTATTTAAAAATAAGAAAAGTAATTTTAAAAGCAGACAAGATCAATCAAATTGGGATAATTTAATGTACGATATAGCTAAAGCAATTTATAAAGCGATTGAAAGTGTAAATTAGATAAGTCATTTAAGAATAAGAGTGCTAAAATAAATATGAATATAATTTATAGAGGTGAATGAATAATGCAAGATACTTTAATGAGTATTCAAATTGTACCAAAAACACCAAATAATGAGGACGTCATTCCGTATGTTGATGAAGCAATTAAAGTTATAGGAGAATCTGGATTACATTTCCGAGTAGGTCCTCTTGAAACAACAGTTCAAGGAGATATGAGTGAATGTTTAATTTTAATTCAAAAATTAAATGAACGTATGGTTGAATTAGAATGTCCAAGTATTATTAGTCAAGTGAAGTTTTATCACGTACCAGAAGGCATTTCGATTGAAACGTTAACTGTTAAATACGACGAAGCTTAATAAAAAACTTGAACGAAACCAAGGCATGTTGAATGTCTTGGTTTTTTATTTTTGAAAGAAGATTTTAATGACAATATTCATCATTTTTTTAAATTTAAAAGAATTGAAATTAGGAAATTTTATTTTTATTTCGGCTTTAAAAAAGTTACTATTTTATGAATACTTTTGAACTCTTTTTGCACTTTATGATTAATTTTAATATAATGTACTAATGATATTAGGGCATATAGAAAGGATATTTTAAAGTGAACGAAGAACAAAGAAAAGCTGGTACGATAAATATACTAGATGAACGTAATAAAAAAGCTGAAAAAGATTATAGTAAATATTTTGAACATGTTTATCAGCCACCTAGTCTTAAAGAAGCTCGTAAACGTGGGAAACAGGATATTAATTATAATCGTGACTTTCATATAGAAGAAAAATATAAAGGAATGGGAAAAGGGCGCACATTTCTAATTAAAACATATGGTTGTCAAATGAACGCTCATGATACTGAAGTAATGGCAGGTATTCTACAGGCATTAGATTATACTGCGACAGATGATATAAATGAAGCGGATGTTATTCTGATTAACACTTGCGCGATTCGTGAAAATGCAGAAAATAAAGTATTTAGTGAAATCGGGAATTTAAAACATCTTAAAAAGAATAGACCTGAAGCTTTAATTGGTGTATGTGGATGTATGTCTCAAGAAGAATCAGTAGTAAATAAGATTTTAAAATCTTATCAAAATGTAGATATGATTTTTGGGACACATAATATTCACAAGTTACCTGAAATACTAGAAGAAGCATATTTATCAAAAGCAATGGTGGTTGAAGTATGGTCTAAAGAAGGAGATGTCATTGAAAATCTTCCTAAAGTACGTGAAGGTAGCACAAAAGCATGGGTTAATATCATGTATGGGTGTGATAAATTCTGTACATATTGTATTGTTCCATTTACTAGAGGTAAAGAACGAAGTCGTCGCCCAGAAGATATTATTGAAGAAGTGCGTGGTTTAGCACGTGATGGCTATAAAGAAATTACATTGTTAGGACAAAATGTTAACTCTTATGGTAAAGATATAAAAGAACTGAACTATGGTTTAGGAGATTTATTAGAAGATATTTCTAAAATAGATATTCCACGTGTTCGCTTTACTACGAGTCACCCTTGGGACTTTACTGATCGTATGATTGAAGTCATTGCTAAAGGCGGAAATATCGTTCCACATATTCACTTACCAGTACAATCAGGTAATAATGCTGTTTTAAAAATTATGGGACGCAAGTATACACGTGAAAGTTATTTAGATTTAGTTTCAAGAATTAAACACGCTATTCCTAATGTTGCATTAACTACAGATATTATTGTTGGTTATCCAAATGAAACTGAAGAGCAATTTGAAGAAACTTTATCATTATACGATGAAGTAAAATTCGAACATGCTTACACTTATTTATACTCACAAAGAGATGGTACACCTGCTGCTAAAATGAAAGATAACGTACCTAATGAAGTCAAAAAAGATCGCTTACAACGTTTGAACAAAAAAGTAGGACAATATTCTGAAGAAGCAATGAAACAATATGACGGTCAAGTAGTAACAGTATTATGTGAAGGTACTAGTAAAAAAGATGATACGGTTTTAGCAGGATATACTGAAAAAAATAAATTAGTTAATTTTAAAGGTCCTAAAGAAGCAATTGGACAATTAGTAGATGTGAAAATCGAAGAAGCTAAACAATATTCATTAAATGGTACTTTCGTACGTTTCAATGATAATGTATTGGTGACAAACTAACATGTATAGTAAAGAAGAAATATTAAAACAAGCAGAGCAACTTTCAGATAAAATCAGTGATTTAGAAATCATTAAAAATTATCAAAATATTGAACAGCAGATTCATGAAAACGCAACGATTAAAACTAAAATGAATCAGTTAAAAAAACAACAGAAACAATCTGTTAATTTTCAAAACTATGGTAAAACCCATGCTTATGAACAATCAGAAGGTGAAATTCATAATTTGGAAAATGAAATCAATAAATTACCAATTGTTGAAGAATTTCGCTCTGCACAATATGAAGCTAATGACTTTTTACAAATGATGATTAGTACGATGGAAAAAAGATTAAACGACTACAATAAAAAAGAACATAATGATTTATAAATGAGAAAGGAACTATACTATGAACACTCGAAAACTGACCCTCACTGCATTACTAATAGCCATCAATGTGGTGTTAAGTAGTATTATTGTTATCCCTTTAGGCCCAATTAAAGCAGCACCAGTTCAACATTTTATTAATGTTCTATGTGCTGTATTTGTTGGACCATGGTATGGCTTAGCGCAAGCATTAATTTCATCAATAATTAGAATTCTTTTTGGAACAGGTAGTTTCTTCGCCTTCCCTGGAAGTATGATTGGTGTGTTATTAGCGAGTCTTTTCTATATGTATAGAAAACATATCTTTATGGCCGCAGTAGGTGAAGTTATAGGTACTGGGATCATAGGAAGTTTAATGTGTATTCCTGTAGCATGGATGTTAGGTATGCAAAACTTTTTCGTTAAACCATTAATGCTTGCTTTTATTATTTCAAGTTTCATAGGTGCAATCATTAGCTATTTCTTACTTATAATGTTGAAAAAACGTGGATTACTCGATAAATTTAAAAAATAAATTCATAGATTTTTAACTGGTCTATTTTAAAAGGATTATCATTTCAAATGAAGTTATTAGATATCACAATTTCTTGTATCTTATATTTTGAAATGGTAATTTTTTTATCTGAAAATGCATTATTAAATGGAATATAAATTTTAAATAAGAAGCAAACTCTAAAACGGTCACTAGTAATGAGAACGAGCGTGGAATAATGAGTTATGTTAAAATATACAAGTTAAAAGTACGTATAAAAATTAGAAATACTTTAGTTAGGTTGTGAAAATATGTCGAATACGACTCCAATGATGCAACAATATTTAAAAATTAAATCTCAATATCAAGACTGTTTACTATTTTTTAGATTAGGCGATTTTTATGAAATGTTTTATGAAGATGCTAAAGAAGCCTCTAGAGTTTTAGAAATCACTTTAACTAAAAGAGATGCTAAAAAAGCTAATCCTATTCCAATGTGTGGTGTGCCATATCATTCTGCTAATAGTTATATCGAGACGTTAATCAGTAATGGATATAAAGTAGCGATATGTGAACAAATGGAAGATCCGAAACAGACTAAAGGTATGGTAAAAAGAGAAGTAGTTCGCATAGTAACTCCTGGTACCGTAATGGAACAAGGTGGCATGGATGAAAATCAAAATAACTATATTCTTAGTTTTATTTTACAAGATAACACGTATGCCTTAAGTTATTGTGATATCTCTACAGGAGAGCTTAAAGCTACACATTTCGATGATGAAGGTACATTAATAAATGAAATCATTACTATCAATCCTAATGAAATTGTAGTCAATCATGAAATAGATGAGGAATTAAAAAAACAAATTAGTTTAACAACTGAAACAATAACAGTTAGAAGTGACATTTCTGATGCTAACTATGATGCTAACCAATCAGATAATCGAAAAATGCATTTAGCAACTCAATTACTTTTAGATTATATCCATCATACTCAAAAAAGAGATTTGTCTCACATTGAAGAAGTTATTTCCTATACAGCGATTGATTTTATGAAAATGGATTACTACGCTAAAAGAAATTTAGAATTAACAGAAAGTATTAGACTTAAATCGAAAAAAGGAACGCTATTATGGTTAATGGATGAAACTAAAACACCTATGGGAGCCCGTCGATTAAAACAATGGATTGATAGACCATTAATTCATAAAGATAAAATTGAAGAACGTTTAAATATCGTAGAATCTTTTATTAATCATTTTATTGAGAGAGATACACTAAGAGGTTATTTAAACCAAGTTTATGATATCGAAAGATTAGTAGGGCGTGTAAGTTATGGCAATGTTAACGCCCGTGATTTGATTCAACTTAAACATTCTATTTCTGAAATTCCTAACATTAAGTCATTACTTGAAGAAATGGATAGTACGACATCTGAACAATTCAGTGCGCTAGAACCTTTAGAAGATTTATTAAAAGTACTCGAAGATAGTTTAATTGAAGAACCACCAATTTCCGTTAAAGATGGTGGGATTTTCAAACAAGGCTTCAGTAAACAATTAGACGAATATCTTGAAGCGTCTAAAAATGGTAAAGATTGGTTAGCACAACTTCAAACTAAAGAGCGTGAGCGTACAGGAATTAAATCATTAAAAATTAGCTTCAATAAAGTATTTGGTTATTTTATAGAAATTACGCGCGCTAATCTACAAGGCTTTGAGCCATCAGAATTTGGCTATCATCGTAAACAAACCTTGTCTAACGCCGAGCGTTTTATTACTGATGAACTTAAAGAAAAAGAAGATATTATTTTAGGTGCTGAAGATAAAGCTATTGAGTTAGAATATCAATTATTTGTTAGATTAAGAGAACATATTAAAACGTACACTGAACGTTTACAACGACAAGCTAAAATTATTTCAGAACTTGATTGCTTACAAAGTTTTGCCGAAATTGCACAAAAATATAATTATGTTAAACCTGAATTTAGTGAAGATAAAACATTAAAACTTGAAAATTCTCGTCATCCAGTCGTTGAACGCGTAATGGATTATAATGACTATGTTCCAAATGATTGTCAATTAGATAAATATAATTTCATTTATTTAATAACAGGGCCGAATATGTCTGGTAAGTCGACATATATGCGACAAGTAGCCATCATTAGTATTATGGCGCAAATGGGGGCTTATGTTCCTTGTGATGCAGCTGTGTTACCTATTTTTGATCAAATATTTACTAGAATAGGTGCTGCCGATGATTTAGTCTCAGGTAAAAGTACATTTATGGTAGAAATGCTAGAAGCTCAAAAAGCATTAACTTATGCTACTGAAGATAGTTTAATTATCTTTGATGAAATTGGTCGAGGAACTTCAACATATGACGGATTAGCATTAGCTCAAGCGATGATAGAATATGTGGCGCAAACATCTCATGCTAAAACATTATTCTCTACACACTATCATGAGTTGACTACGCTTGAACAAGAATTGCCGAGCTTGAAAAATGTACACGTTGCAGCGGAAGAGTACCAAGGAGAATTAATCTTCTTGCATAAAGTTAAAGATGGTGCAGTAGATGATAGCTATGGTATTCAAGTAGCTAAGTTAGCTAATTTACCTGACTCAGTAATCAACCGAGCGCAAGTAATTTTAAATAATTTTGAACAAAAAGATGAAACTCAAATTAACTCATTATTAAGTGATCTAGACAAAGAAGATGCGTTTATAGCAGAAGAGCAAGCTACCAAGACAACTGAAAGAAACGAATCTGATTCATCAATCGAAACAGAAAAATTATCTAATACTAAAAACGATAATCAGTTCGAACAAGCTAGTTTTGATTTATTTAAATCTAACAAAGAAACAAGTGAAATTGAGGAACAAATTAAAAATCTTAATATATCAAATATGACACCTATTGATGCATTATTAAAATTAAGTGAATTACAAAATCAGTTAAGATAGAGGTGCTATTATGGGTAAAATTAAAGAATTGCAAACCTCTCTAGCTAATAAAATAGCTGCCGGAGAAGTAGTTGAGAGACCGAGCTCAGTTGTTAAAGAATTGCTTGAAAATGCCATTGATGCGCAATCAACAGAAATTAATATTGAAGTTGAACAATCAGGCATTTCCTCCATTCGTGTAGTAGATAATGGAACTGGCATAGAACAAGACGATTTACAGTTAGTATTTCATAGACATGCTACAAGTAAGTTAGACACTGATGATGATTTATTTCATATTCGAACTTTAGGATTTCGAGGAGAAGCCTTAGCAAGTATTTCTTCTGTAGCTAAAGTCACTTTAAAAACTTGCACCGATAATGAAAATGGCCATGAAATATATGCTGAAAATGGGAAAATTGTTCATCAAAAACCAGCTAAAGCGAAAAAAGGTACAGATATTAAAGTAGAATCGTTATTTTATAATACGCCAGCTCGCTTAAAATATATTAAAAGTTTATATACAGAATTAGGTAAAATAACTGATATTGTGAACCGTATGGCTATGAGTCATCCAAATATTCGTATATCTCTAATTTCTGATGGCAAAGTTTTACTTAAAACTAATGGTTCGGGTAAAACGAATGAAGTAATGGCAGAAATTTATGGTATTAAAGTGGCTAAAGATTTAGTGCATATTTCAGGAGATACTAGTGATTATCATTTAGAAGGATTTGTAGCTAAACCAGAACATTCTAGAAGTAATAAACACTATATTTCAATTTTTATTAATGGCAGATATATCAAAAACTTCGTGCTTAATAAAGCTATAGTAGAGGGATATCATACGTTACTTACTATAGGTAGATATCCAATTTGTTATATCAATATTGAAATGGACCCGATTCTTGTAGATGTTAATGTGCATCCTACTAAACTAGAAGTTAGACTTTCTAAAGAAGAACAATTATATAATTTAATTGTTGAAAAGATCCGCAATGCTTTTAAAGATAGAATTCTTATCCCTCAAAATGATTTGGATAAAATGCCTAAGAAAAATAAAGTGCTTCATACCTTTGAACAGCAGAAACTAGATTTTGAGAAAAAGCAAAGAGATAAAGAAGAAGCATTAAAACAAAGAAACAATAGCTCTACTAATAACTGGAATACTAACAATTTAGATGACGTAAATTACTCGGATGATTATACAAACGAAAATGACTCTATGGCTAATGAAGAGACTGCTAATTTTGAGAGTCATAATAATAAACGTTCTGATGAGGTAGATTACTTCCAAATTCAAAAAGATATTTTAAATAGTTTGGATAGAGCAGAAAGTTCGTTGGATGAAGAAAATGGGCTTCCAAATTCAGAAGATAGTGTATCTAATCAAAGTGATGAATTTAATACTGAGACGCAACAAACACTAGGCAATGAAAATGATATTAAAGGTACAGTAAGTAAAACGCCATCTCGTCGCGTGCCATATATGGAAGTGGTAGGACAAGTACATGGCACTTATATCATTGCACAAAATGAAAATGGCATGTTTATGATTGATCAACATGCCGCGCAAGAACGTATTAAGTACGAATATTTTAGAGAAAAAATCGGAGAAGTTGGTAATGAAGTTCAAGATTTATTAATTCCATTAACGTTCCACTTTTCAAAAGATGAACAAATGATTATTGACCAATATCAAGAAGAATTAGATAAAGTAGGCGTGCATTTAGAACACTTTGGTGGTCACGATTATATCGTCAATAGTTATCCAGTGTGGTTCCCTAAAGTTGAAGCGGAAGAAATTATTAAAGATATGATAGAATTGGTGCTAAATCATAAAAAAATAGATATTAAAAAAATGCGAGAAGATGCTGCGATTATGATGAGTTGTAAAAAATCTATAAAAGCGAATCATTATTTAAAAAAACATGAAATGGCTGACTTAATAGATCAATTACGTGAAGCAGAAGATCCATTTACATGTCCGCATGGCAGACCTATCATTATCAATTTCTCAAATTATGAATTAGAAAAATTATTTAAACGAGTAATGTAGAAAGGGATACGCTAAATGAAAAAGAACGTGTTACCGGCAATTCGTACGATGAAAGATTTAGAGAAACTCACTAAAACAGATTATAAAGTTTGTGTATTATTAGATATGCATATTGGACATTTAAAAAGCGTGATGGAGTTACTTAAAAAGCATGATATTGAGGCGTATATTCATATCGACTTAATTAAAGGTATGGCTCATGACGAATTTGCATGTGAGTACATTATCCAAACTTATAAGCCTAAAGGTATTGTTTCGACTAAAACTAAAGTGATTCAAAAAGCTAAATCGCTTAATATGTTAACAATATTCAGAGTGTTTATTATTGATAGTCAGGCTTTAAATAGAAGTATTCAACTTATCAAAAAAGTACAACCTGATTTCGTTGAAGTCTTACCTGGCGTCGCTCATAAAATTGTTAAAATTGTTGGTGAAGAAACTGCTACAAAAGTGATAGCAGGTGGCTTAATTGATGAAGATAGAGAAGTACAAGAAGCGATTGATAGCGGTGCAAGCTACGTTACTACTAGCAATCGTGCACTATGGTAATCGAGCAGCAGTCAATATTTAGTTACATTTGAATTATCTTATTGCGTATTTATTACAATTAAGCGCTTATTATCATGTGAATTTTAATAAACTGATAATAAGCGTTTTTTAGTGCTGTAGACTCAAAATATTGCATCAATTGCGAATTCATGAAAATGTGATAAGGCAACAAAATTTAATATATTTTCTAAAAATATATTCCATCATTTTTAAATCGCTGTATTAATTGTGACAATTTTTTTACAAAAGTATTGACAACGCTTACAACCATTATGTATGATTTAACCAAGTTAATATTAGATTAAGAGACGAAGAGATTTCTGCAATGCATATATCTAGTGCCTTTGTAGGAATCTTTTTGTCTTCACAGGAGGTATATACATGAATGTATATTTAGCAGAGTTTTTAGGTACTGCTATTTTGGTATTATTCGGTGGTGGCGTTTGTGCAAACGTAAATTTGAAACGTAGTGCCGGACATGATTCTGACTGGATAGTTATCGCAGCTGGTTGGGGATTGGCAGTATCAATGGGGGCTTATGCAGTTGGGAAATTTTCAGGAGCGCATTTAAATCCTGCGTTAACGATTGCACTTGCGATGGACGGTAGTTTTAGTTGGGCTCAAGTTCCTGGATACATCATTTGCCAATTACTTGGAGGTATTTTTGGGGCAACGTTAGTTTGGTTAATGTACTTGCCACATTGGAAAGCAACAGAAGATCAAGGTGCTAAACTTGGCGTATTTTCTACAGCACCTGCAATCAAGAACTATTTCGCAAACTTTTTAAGTGAAATCATTGGAACAGCTATTTTATGTTTAGCGATTATGTATATTGGTATTAATAAAATTGCTGACGGTATGAACCCATTAATCGTTGGGGCTTTAATCGTAGCTATTGGTTTAAGTTTAGGCGGTCCAACTGGATATGCGATCAACCCAGCTCGTGACTTAGGTCCTAGAATTGCACACGCCATTTTACCTATTGCTGGAAAAGGAAGTTCAAATTGGGGTTACGCAATTGTTCCTGTTTTAGGCCCAATTGCTGGTGGTATGCTTGGCGCAACAATTTACAAAGTGTGCTATCAAGGACATTTTGATATTTCATGTGTAGTTGCTATCGTTGTTGTCATTGCCACTTTATTATTAGGTGTTGCACTTAATAAATCTAATAAATCAAATGATATTGAATCAATTTATTAAATTTAAATAAAATATAGCATTTTTATGATTAATTTTTTTGGAAAAGTGTAATAAAGATAGTACACTTCCTTAATCACAAAACACTCAAGCTACATAATAGCACTTTTTCATTTATAGATTAGAAAGGGAGAATATTTATGGAAAAATACATCATGTCAATAGACCAAGGAACAACAAGCTCTAGAGCGATTTTATTCGATAAAGATGGCGATATTAAAGGTGTTGCTCAACGTGAATTTAAACAGTACTTCCCTAAATCTGGTTGGGTAGAACACGATGCTAATGAAATTTGGACATCAGTATTAGCAGTTATGGCAGAAGTGCTTAATGAAAATGAAGTAAATGCTGAACAAATTGAAGGTATCGGTATAACTAACCAACGTGAAACAACAGTCATCTGGGATAAAAACACTGGACGCCCTATTTATCATGCAATTGTCTGGCAATCTCGTCAAACTCAGTCAATTTGCCAAGAATTAAAAGACCAAGGGCATGAAGAAACATTCCGTAATAAAACCGGTTTATTACTAGACCCATATTTCGCAGGTACAAAAGTAAAATGGATCTTAGATAATGTAGATGGTGCAAGAGAAAAAGCTGAAAACGGCGATTTATTATTTGGTACTATCGATACTTGGTTGGTTTGGAAATTATCTGGCGGAGAAGCGCATATTACAGATTATACAAACGCAAGCCGTACATTAATGTACAACATTTATGATTTAAAATGGGACGACGAACTTTTAGAATTATTAAATGTACCTAAAAACTTATTACCAGAAGTTAAAGAATCAAGTGAAGTTTATGCACATACTAGAGACTATCACTTCTTTGGTCAAAAAGTTCCAATTGCAGGTATTGCCGGAGACCAACAAGCAGCGTTATTCGGTCAAGCTTGTTTCGAACGTGGAGATGTAAAAAATACGTATGGTACTGGTGGCTTCATGTTAATGAATACTGGAGAGGAACCAGTTAAATCTGAAAGTGGCTTATTAACAACCATTGCATACGGTCTTGATGGTAAAGTGAACTACGCATTAGAAGGTTCAATCTTTGTCTCAGGTTCTGCGATTCAATGGTTACGTGACGGTTTAAGAATCATTAACTCAGCACCACAATCAGAAAATTATGCTACACGCGTAGATTCAACTGATAATGTATATGTAGTGCCTGCTTTTGTAGGTCTAGGTACACCATATTGGGACTCAGAAGCAAGAGGCGCAGTATTCGGTTTAAGCCGTGGTACTGAAAAAGAACACTTCATTCGCGCTACACTTGAATCATTATGCTATCAAACACGTGATGTAATGGAAGCAATGTCTAAAGACTCTGATATTGAAGTACAAACTTTACGTGTTGATGGTGGCGCTGTAAAAAATAATTTCATCATGCAATTCCAAGCAGACATCGTTAATGTTGCAGTAGAACGTCCTGAAATTCAAGAAACAACAGCTTTAGGTGCTGCATACTTAGCAGGTCTAGCGGTAGGTTTCTGGGACAGTAAAGATGAAATTGAAAACAGATGGCAATTAGAAACTGAATTTAAACCACAAATGTCTGAAGAACAACGAACTAAGTTATATAAAGGTTGGAAGAAAGCAGTAGAAGCAACTCAGGTCTTTAAATTAGAAGATTAATCACTATTAATGGCTTAGTTTTGAAATGTGTGTTATGATGAACTTAAGTTAATACATTAATCGAGATTTGAGAGACCTGTTTCATGCAGCATGCTTCTGTATGGATAGGTCTCTCATTTTTTATTAAAAGTTGGAGGGGTATAAATTATGGCTTTGTCTACTTTAAATAGAGAAGTAATTAAAAAAAATTTACAAGATACAGAATATGACGTAGTTATTATTGGTGGCGGTATTACTGGTGCAGGTATTGCATTAGATGCTAGCCAACGTGGTATGAAAGTTGCTTTAGTAGAAATGCAAGACTTTGCACAAGGTACTAGCTCACGCTCAACTAAGCTTGTTCACGGCGGTTTACGTTATTTGAAACAAGCGCAAATTAAAGTTGTCGCTGAAACAGGGAGAGAACGTGCAATCGTTTATGAAAATGGTCCACACGTAACTACACCTGAATGGATGTTATTACCAATGCATAAAGGTGGTACATTCGGTAAATTTACAACAAACTTAGGTTTAATGATGTACGACCGTTTAGCTCGCGTTAAAAAATTTGAACGTAAAAAAATGTTAACTAAAAAACAAACATTAGATAAAGAACCATTAGTTAAAAAAGATGGTTTAAAAGGTGGCGGTTATTACGTTGAATACCGTACAGATGATGCTCGTTTAACAATCGAAGTAATGAAACGTGCGGAAGAAAATGGTGCAGAGATCATTAACCACACTAAATCTACAAACTTCTTATATGACTTAAAATCAAAAGTAAATGGTATTGAAGTACAAGATCAATTAACTGGAGATATTTATCAAATTAAAGCTAAGAAAGTCATCAATGCTTCAGGTCCATGGGTAGATGAAGTGAGAAAAAAAGACTATACACGTAATAATAAACAATTACGTTTAACTAAAGGTGTACATGTAGTTATTGATCAATCTAAATTCCCATTAGGCCAAGCGGTTTACTTTGATACTGAAAAAGATGGTCGTATGATTTTTGCTATTCCACGTGAAGGTAAAGCATACGTAGGTACTACAGATACTTTCTACGATAACGATAAAGCGAAACCATTAACTACTCAAGAAGATAGAGATTATCTAATTGATGCGATTAATTACATGTTCCCAGATGTAAATGTCAAAGATGAAGATATTGAATCTACATGGGCTGGGGTAAGACCGCTTATTTTAGAAGACGGTAAAGACCCTTCAGAAATTTCACGTAAAGATGAAATCTGGGAAGGTAAATCTGGTCTATTAACAATTGCTGGTGGTAAATTAACAGGTTATCGTCACATGGCATTAGAAATTGTTGATTTATTAGCGAAACGCTTAAAACAAGAACACGGCTTGAAATTTGGCGAATGTGCTACTAAAAACACTCCAATTTCTGGCGGTGATGTTGGTGGTAGTAAAAACTTTGAAAAATATGTTGAACGTAAAGTTGAAGAAGGTAAAGCAATTGGCTTGAAAGAGGACGTTGCACGTCGCTTAGCTTCTAAATATGGTTCAAATATCGACAAATTATTTAATATTGCTCAAATCGCTAAAGATAAAGATCTTAAATTACCATTAGAATTATATGTACAATTAGTATATAGTGTACAAAACGAAATGGTTTATAAACCAACTGATTTCTTAGTACGTAGAACGGGTAAATTATACTTCAATATTAATGAAGTAAAACAATACAAAGATGCAATTATTGAAGAATTGAGTCAATTATTAAATTATACTCAAGGACAAGTTAATGAATATACTAAAGAAGTTAATGTAGCTATTGAAGAAGCAACAAATGGTAATGAACAATTAGCTGTAAAAAAATAACGACTAATTAACTTATAACATTTTTAATACTACTAACATATTGGTGTCTAACCAATCGTGTTAGTAGTATTTTCGTATGCAATGAAAAACTAATATGTTGATTTTACAAAATTCATTTACTCACTATTAAAAAGTCGCTCTCAATTTGATAACATTGAAAAGTAAAGGTATATTTAAAGGAATACTAAATAATTATAAATTATAAAAGATTTGGTTTTCGATGGGAGGCATATGCGTGGGTCAAAATTCTTATAAAATTACCGTTGAAGATGGTACAACATTAGAAGTTAAAGTAGATAAAGCTAAAATAGCCACTTTTGGCGTCGTTCATATTTTTCACGGGATGGCTGAGCATATGGATCGTTATGAGGCATTCGTTCATTCTTTAACTCAACAGGGATATGATGTTATTAGACATAATCATAGAGGACACGGTATGGAGATAGATGAGGAGGAACGCGGCCATTTTGATGACATGAACATAGTCGTGCAAGATGCGTATGAAATAGCTCAAACATTACATAATGATAAAAAGGACGTCCCATATATTGTTTTAGGTCACTCAATGGGTTCAATTATTGCGCGCTTATATGTCGAAAAGTATCCTGATGTAGCACAAGGGTTAATCTTAACAGGTACAGGTCTGTATCCTAAATGGAAAGGCATACCAGCAGTGATAGGACTAAAATTAATTACGCTATTTAGTGGTAAACGTAGTCGTTTAAAATGGGTAAATCAATTAGTTTATAAGTCTTTTAATAAAAAAATTGATCAACCAGAAACTCAAAGTGATTGGTTATCTTCTAAACGTGATGAAGTTGATAAGTTTGTTAAGGATGAATATACAGGCTTTTTAGTTTCAAATCAGCTCATTTATCAAACCGTTAAAAATATGATGAAAACAGCTAATTATGGTCAATTGAAAAAGATGAATCCACAATTACCAATACTACTTATTTCGGGTAAAGAAGATCCATTTGGGGATTATGGAAAGGGCATAAGAAGCTTAGGAAGAAAATTTAAAACTGCCGGAATCAAGCATATTACAGTTCAATTGTATGCCCATAGACGTCATGAGATTTTATTTGAGGAAGATGAACAAATGATTTGGAATCATATGTTTGATTGGATTCAAAAACAAATATTAAATAAGAGTCAAAGTGAGGGATAATTTTGAGTGATTCAACTAAACCCTTTTTAGTGGTTATAGTAGGACCAACCGCTTCAGGTAAAACTGAATTAAGCATCGAATTAGCTAAACGCATCAATGGAGAAATTATTAGTGGAGATTCTATGCAAGTATATCGACAAATGGACATTGGAACCGCTAAAGTGACTCAAGAAGAAATGAATGGCATTCCTCATCACATGATAGATATATTGAATCCAGATGATACGTTTTCTGCTTATGATTTTAAAAAAAGAGCAGAAACATTAATTGATGAAATTACTGCTAGAGGTAAAACGCCAATCATTGCTGGGGGCACAGGACTTTATATACAATCATTAATATATGACTATCCATTTGACGATGAAAAAAGTGTATCTCCAGAAGCGGAGGCACAAGCAAGCGCAAAAATGAGCGAATTAGGACAACTGGATAATCAAGCTTTACATCAATACTTAGCTTCGTTTGATGCTGAATCTGCAAAAGATATCCATCCTAATAATCGAAAAAGAGTAAATAGAGCGATAGAATACTACTTAAAAACGAAAAAACTTTTAAGTTCTCGCAAGAAAGTGCAACAATTTACAGAAAATTATGATACATTATTAATAGGGATTGAAATGTCGCGCAAAACATTATATTCAAGAATAAATAAACGTGTTGATATTATGTTGGGCCACGGATTATTTAATGAAGTGAAACAACTCGTTGAACAAGGTTTTGAATCTACTCAAAGTATGCAAGCAATTGGTTACAAAGAACTTGTTCCTGTAGTCAAAGGGCAAATGGATTTAGCACCTGCCGTTGAAACGTTGAAACAACATTCTAGACAATATGCTAAGCGACAGTTGACTTGGTTCAAAAATAAGTTAAATGTTCAATGGTTTGATAAAGAGACAATGACACTTCAAATGATGTTAGATGAGATTACAACCCAAATAAATAAAAGGAGTTCTAAACATGATTGCAAACCACAACATCCAAGATCAAGCACTAGAGAACTTTAAAGCAGAGAAAACGGAAATCACAGTCTTTTTCTTAAACGGATTTCAAATGAAAGGTGTTATCGAAGACTTTGATAAATACGTTATTAGCTTAGTATCTCAAGGCAAACACCATCTGATTTACAAACATGCGATCAGCACTTTCACTGTTGACGATGAAGCTACAGAAGCTGAAGCAACAGTTGCAAGTGAAGAATAAGTTGTAATCAAAGTGCCAAGTCAAAAGTTTTATAGAGCGTAGAAAACGGTCTGATAAGACTTTAACTTGCTAGAAACTCATCGATTTTAGCACTTTTGAACAAATAGAGGAAATGTTTGTAATAAGAAAAAGCTTCGTATTAGAGGGGCATTTAAAAATAAAATGTCTTCTAATACGAAGCTTCTTATTGTTCTATAATAATTTTTCGATATCTTTTTCAATTTGTGCTGGTTTTTTCTGAGGTGAGAAGCGGCTCACAACATGTCCGTCGCGGTCTACTAAGAACTTAGTAAAGTTCCATTTAATTTTTTCATTCAACATACCTTTAGCTGCATCAGTTAAGTAACGGAATAAAGGATGTTGATTCTCACCCTTAACGTCTACTTTTTCATGGATAGGGAAAGTTACACCATAGTTAATTTTACAGTTTTGGTTCGCTTCGGCACCAGTGCCTGGTTCTTGTCCACCAAATTGGTTACAAGGGAAACCTAAAACTATAAACCCTTGGTCTTTATATTTCTCATATAGAGCTTGTAAGCCTTCAAATTGTGGCGTAAATCCACATTCACTTGCTGTATTTACAATTAGCATAACCTGACCTTTATAATCAGCTAATTTATAATCTTCACCGCTAGATTTTTTTACTACAAAATCATATATATTTTCCATAATGTCACCCTTTCTTATCAGCTTTAATTTAACATAATTTCAGAATATAGTCTTTAGAAACACACTATGATAGAATATTTGAGAAACATTTTAGAAGGAGATGTATGACATGGCGCAGCAACTTACTCATGATACAAAGAAAAAATTAGAAACTGCTGTTTTAGTCGGTGTACATGCTCAAAACGATAATCAATTTAATTTTGAGTCAACAATGGAAGAATTAGAAGCATTGTCATTAACTTGCCAACTGAATGTTAAAGGTCAAATTACACAGAATAGAGAACAAGTCGATCACAAATATTATGTTGGTAAAGGTAAAATCGATGAAATAAAAGCTTTTATAGAATTTCATGAAATAGATGTAGTTGTAACGAATGATGAGTTAACTACGGCACAGTCAAAAACATTAAATGATAATTTGGGCATAAAAATTATTGATAGAACTCAATTAATTTTAGAAATCTTCGCATTAAGAGCACGTAGTAGAGAAGGTAAACTTCAAGTTGAGTTGGCACAATTAGATTATCTTTTACCACGATTACAAGGTCACGGGAAAAGTTTATCACGTCTAGGTGGCGGTATTGGTACAAGAGGTCCAGGGGAAACTAAATTAGAAATGGACCGTCGTCATATTAGAACACGTATGAATGAAATTAAGCATCAACTTCAAACAGTGGTTGAACACCGTGAACGTTATCGTAATAAACGTGAACAAAATCAAGTTTATCAAATCGCGTTAATTGGCTATACCAATGCTGGTAAATCATCATGGTTCAATGTCTTAGCCGGTGAAACTACATTTGAGAAAGATTTACTATTTGCGACATTAGATCCTAAAACGAGACAAATACAAATTAATGATGGCTTTAATTTAATCATTTCAGATACCGTTGGATTTATTCAAAAATTACCAACTACGCTAATTGCTGCTTTCAAATCCACGTTAGAAGAGGCAAAAGGTGCAGATTTATTATTACACGTCGTAGATGCAAGTCATCCTGAGCACCGTGCACAATTTGATACCGTTAATCAATTAGTTAAAGATTTAGACATGGATCAAATTCCACAAGCCGTCATTTTCAATAAAAAAGATCAATATAATAACGATGAGGATGCACCTGTTGCAGCGGCGCCTTCAGTATTTGTGTCCAGTCGAGCTGAGGATGATAAAGCTAAAGTGAAACAATTATTAATTCAACAGATTAAAGCGTCATTAACGCATTATAATGAGACAGTTCCTGCAGCTGATGCCGACAGATTATACTTCTTAAAGCAGCATACATTAATAGAAGAAATGGATTTTGACGCTGAAAAAGAAGAATACCTTATTGAAGGATATAAAAAATAGTAAAAGGAAGTCATTAAGCATGTCAGATATTAAACAATTGGTTACTGAAGTAGAAGATACTTTGGCACCATATTTTAAAGAAATAGAAGAAACTGCATATATTAACCAAGAAAAAGTGTTAAATGCATTTCATCATGTTAAAGCTACAGAAAGTGACTTAACGGGTAGCACAGGTTACGGTTATGATGATTTCGGACGTGATCATTTAGAAGAAATATATGCGCATACATTTAAAGCAGAAGATGCGATTGTCAGACCTCAAATTATTTCAGGTACACATGCGATAACGTTAGCACTTCAAAGTACGCTTAAATATGGAGATGAACTGATTTATATTACAGGTAGTCCGTATGATACGTTGTTAGAAGTGATTGGCGTGAACGGTAATGGTATTGAAAGTTTAAAAGAACAGGGCGTGAGTTATAAAGAAGTTGCTTTAAAGAACGGTCAAATTGATATTGAAAGTGTCTTAAACACTATTTCAGAGAACACGAAAGTCGTAGCGATTCAACGTTCTAAGGGTTACGACCAACGTCCATCTATTCCTGTTGATGAAATTGAAGAGGCTATCACACGTATTAAGGAACATCATCCGAACGTTATTGTTTTTGTTGATAATTGCTATGGTGAGTTTGTTGAACGCCGTGAACCAATTGAAGTAGGGGCCGATTTAATCGCTGGTTCATTAATTAAAAATCCAGGTGGTGGATTAGCTAAGATTGGTGGTTATATTGCTGGCAGAAAGGATTTAATCGAACGCTGTGGTTATCGCTTAACTGCTCCTGGTATTGGGAAAGAAGCGGGTGCGTCACTGAATTCGCTACAAGAAATGTATCAAGGTTTCTTCCTTGCACCTCATGTTGTAAGCCAAAGTTTAAAAGGCGCGTTATTTACTAGTCTACTTCTTGAAAAAATGAACATGAAAACTGTGCCTAAATATAATGAAAAACGTACAGATTTAATTCAAACAGTTCAATTTGATACGAAAGAACAAATGATTGCGTTTTGTCAAAGTATTCAACATGCCTCTCCAATCAATGCACATTTTAGCCCAGAACCTAGTTATATGCCGGGGTATGAAGATGATGTTATTATGGCAGCTGGTACGTTCGTTCAAGGTTCTTCCATTGAACTATCTGCAGATGGTCCAATACGCCCGCCATTTGAGGCTTATGTTCAAGGTGGTCTGACATATGAACATGTGAAGATTGCAGTAACTCGAGCAGTTACTCATTTGAAAGAACAGAATATGATAGAGTAAGAATCCTACTTTTTTAAGTAGGTTTTTTTATTTTTTTCCGAAAATTAAGAAATGATATGGAGCGAAATTTAATAGATTACTGATGCAAAAGCTTGATATGACAACGTTTAGCGGTTATTTAATTTTTTATGTAAGAAAACCTAACATATTTTTGTAATCAAGATGAAACTATGCTAAATTATAATCAAGTTCAAAAGTAGAGGTGAGGTTATTGATGTCTAATGATAGAATAAGACGCAATATGGCCGTGTTCTCTATGAGTGTTGTTTGTAAATTAACCGACCTCACTGCTAGACAAATCCGCTACTATGAAACACATGAACTTGTAAAGCCCGAACGTACGGAAGGAAACAAGCGATTGTTTTCTCTAAATGATTTGGAAAGACTTTTAGAAATTAAATCTTTAATAGAAAAGGGATTTAACCTGAAAGGAATTAAACAAATCATGACCGGTAACCAAGGGCATTTGTCACCTGATGAACAAGAGACTAGAAAGAGAATGATTGTAGACGCAACGCAAAAACCACATGGTGAAGCTTTGCCAATAAATCGTGGCGATTTATCGCGATTTATTAAATAAATATTTGGAGGATTTCTGTTATGCCAAAACGTACATTTAGTAAAGATGATATTCGTAAATTTGCAAAAGAAGAAAACGTTAGATATTTAAGATTACAATTCACTGATATCTTAGGTACAATCAAAAACGTTGAAGTACCTGTAAGTCAATTAGAAAAAGTTTTAGACAACGAAATGATGTTTGATGGATCATCAATCGAAGGTTTCGTACGTATCGAAGAATCAGATATGTACTTACGTCCAGACTTAGATACTTGGGTAATCTTCCCATGGACTGCTGGTCAAGGTAAAGTAGCACGTTTAATCTGTGACGTTTACACAACTGATGGCGAACCATTCGCTGGTGACCCACGTACAAACTTAAAACGTGTCTTAAAAGAAATGGAAGATATGGGCTACACAGACTTTAACTTAGGGCCTGAACCAGAATTCTTCTTATTCAAATTGGATGAAAAAGGCGAACCAACATTAGAATTAAACGATAATGGTGGATACTTCGACTTAGCACCAACTGACTTAGGTGAAAATTGCCGTCGTGACATCGTATTAGAACTTGAAGATATGGGCTTTGATATCGAAGCAAGTCACCACGAAGTAGCACCTGGTCAACATGAAATTGACTTCAAATATGCAGATGCAATTTCAGCATGTGACAACATTCAAACTTTCAAATTAGTTGTTAAAACAATTGCTCGTAAACATAACTTACATGCAACATTTATGCCAAAACCATTATTTGGTGTTAACGGAAGCGGAATGCACTTCAACGTTTCATTATTTAAAGGTAAAGAAAATGCATTCTACGATCCAAATGGCGAAATGCAATTAACTGATGATGCATATCACTTCACTGCAGGTATCTTAAATAACGCACGTGGATTCACAGCTGTATGTAACCCATTAGTAAACTCTTACAAACGTTTAGTACCTGGTTACGAAGCACCATGTTACATTGCATGGAGCGGTAAAAACCGTTCACCATTAGTACGTGTACCATCTTCAAGAGGTTTATCAACTCGTATTGAAGTACGTTCAGTTGACCCAGCTGCTAACCCATACATGGCATTAGCAACTATCTTACAAGCTGGATTAGACGGAATTAAAAATAAAACTAAAGTACCAGAACCAGTTAACCAAAATATTTATGAAATGAATCGTGAAGAACGCGAAGCTGTAGGTATCCAAGATCTTCCATCAACATTATACACAGCGTTAAAAGCTATGCGTGAAAACGATACAGTTAAAAAAGCATTAGGTAACCACATCTACAATCAATTTATCAACTCTAAATCAATTGAGTGGGACTATTACAGAACTCAAGTGTCTGAATGGGAACGCGATCAATACATGAAACAATATTAATCGCTAAGCAAATCGGGGAAAGACATAGGGAAATAAGGAGCTAGGGCATTTTGCCTTAGCTTCTTTTTTGTGTTTGAAAAGCTATTTTTGTCGACCACTTAATAATAAATAGGAGAGTTGGTCGACATTTGGTCGACAAGGTATCAAAAAACATTCTTAATATATTTCTCAAAGTTTTCTTTAGCATCATCATTCATCTTTTTAGTTACATGACTATATACTTCACTTGTGATGGCCTCAGATTTGTGACCTAAACGTTCTTGAATTACCTTCATAGGTACATTACTTTCTAAAAGTAATGTAGCATGTGTATGTCTTAGTTTGTGAATACTAAGTTCGTTTCCTTTACCAAGTAATTTTCTAGTAACATACATCATAGTATTATGCGTTGTAGAACGTGGGAGCGGATTGCCAAATTCATTACAAAAAATATAGTCATATGAATTATTATAATAATCTAAATTAGCTATTTTATTACCGTTTTGTAGTGCCTTAAGTTTAAATAATTCGTTTGCTAATTCATCTGATATAAATATAATTCTATTTTCTCTGTTTTTAGTTGGTCCGAATTTATTTCTTTTTTGGTCGTATGATTTAGTGATTGAAATTGTTTTTAATTTTCTATCATAATCATTCCAACATAAAGCACTAGCTTCTCCTATTCTCATCCCTGTTTCAATTAGAGTTCTAAATAAAAAATATTGATATACATCTCTTTTTCTAACCATTTCTAAAAAAGGTTTAATTTTATCTTTAGGTAGATACTTCGCTTTATCTTTATCTTTTAAATCTTTATGATTTAAAGTTATACCTTCACATGGATTAAAATATATTAATCTATCATATTTAGCTCTCTCAAGGCTACGCTTTAATAAATTATGTGTTTTAGATAAAGTAGATTTACTATAACCTTTTTCTATTAAATGATTAATAAAACTTTGATGAAGAGAGGGAGTAATGTCTTTAATATTAATATCTTTATAGAAGTCTAAAATTCTTTTTTTAGAGAATTGTTCAATTTCAAAACTACTATCACTAATTTTATTTTTACGCCAAGTTTCTAAATAATATTCTAGCCAAGAAGTTAGAGTGTAACATTTTTCTTCCTTATAACCTTTATTTAATTTATTTTCTACTTCGATAGCGGCTTTTTTAGCTTCGGTTTTAGTTTTAAAACCTGATTTAGAAATAGCATGTTTATTCCCATTTTTATCTAAATAATGTACTCTGTATCTCCATGTAGAACCTCGTTTTTGATAAGTAGCCATATTATCACTCCTAATGATGTTCAATCTTGGTGTATAAAAATAGGGTAGACAGGCTACCCGATAAAATTATTTAATCTCAGAACGTTTAATTACCCATTTAGCTTTAACTGTATCTAAATTAGGTCTAATATTCATTTCGAAAATGTACTTATCTGTGTCAGGTACATCATAATAAACATATCCTGAAGCGGTATTTCCTTTGTTTAAAAAATGACTAAATCCATCATGGTCATCTCCTGAACCAAACCATTGTTCATAATTTTCACCATTTGCACTAATAGTAAAATCAGCATCTTGGAATAATACACGATCTTCATTATTATTTTTGAATTTGAAGTTTACTTTCAATGCTTTCCCATTTTTAGGGGCCATTGAGAATTCTTTATTAGGTAGGGCATATTCAACACTAGTGATTGTAACTTCAATACCCTCCTTTTTTACAGTTTCACCAAGTTTATATGTATCTTTTGTTTTAGGTTTAGAAATTGTAGTACTGTTAGTGCTTTCAGAGTCTGTTGAAGAACTAGAATTAGTATTAACAAATATAGCTGAACATGCAGTGATACCTATAATGATTAATATAAATAAACCTAAACAACCACCACAACCATAAAGCCCTCCTTTTTTACGTTTTTTCTTCTTAATTTCTTCTTGTTGTTTTTGATACTCTTCAAACTTTTCCCATTGAATTTGAGACTGATTTTGATTGTTATTTTCTTCCATAATATTTAGCTCCTATTCTAAGATGTTATATATTCATACATAAGCAATAAATTCATTACATTATGTTGAATTCTATGATGTAAAAAAGCTATATAGGTAAATCATAAATATAGTTAAATTCGTTGATGTAATCCATATAATCAGCTAAACCGCTATATAAATGATTTTTAACTATTTTTAAAGCTATTTCTGACGCTTGCACACTAATTTGAAATATTGAAGATATTTCGTTTGGATCTAAGTAATTGAGATATTTATATTTGATGTGTAGAGGAAACAATATACATGAGGCAAAACTATTTGCTTCATAAGAAAAACGTGAAGCAACTAAAAAAGAAAAGATTGTAGCGCTAATTAGTTTATTAGTATTAACATCCGGTATTTATTATAAACTTCCTAAAAAACAGGATTAACTTTGAAGTTAGCCCTGTTTTCTATATTAAATTAACTCTAGTAACTTATCTACATTGTCCTCAGTAGTCGCCCAACTTGTCGCAAATCTAACGACACGGTGGTTATCATCATATTTTTCCCACACTGCGAATTTTACTTTTTTCTGTAATTCTTTAATCTTATCTTCACTTAACACAAAGAATTGTTGATTAGTAGGTGAGTCGAAATACACTTGATAACCTTTTTCGATAAATCCTTTTTTCATCTTATTAGCCATGTTAATCGCATGACGGCTAATGTCGAAGTATAAATTATTAGTAAATAATTCAAGGAATTGTACGCCTACTAAACGACCTTTAGCTAATAAAGCGCCATGTTGCTTAATACGAGTTGTGAAATGTTTCGGTTCGTTATTATGTGTAAAGACAATCGCTTCTCCACATAGGGCACCGATTTTTGTGCCACCTATATAAAAGATATCACAATACTTCGCAATATCTTCAATAGTTAAATCACTTTGATCGCTCATCAATCCATAACCTAATCTAGCACCATCCATGAATAATGGCACTTTATGTTCCTTACAAACGGCAGCTAAGTTTTTTAATTCTTCTTTACTATATAGCGTTCCATATTCAGTTGGATGAGAAATATATACCATACCTGGAAATACCATATGTTCACGTTTGAAATCACTATAAAAGGTATCTAAATAAGCGTTAACTTCTTTAGGCGTGATTTTCCCTTCATGAGAAGGAATAGCTAAGACTTTGTGACCACTAAATTCTATTGCGCCACCTTCATGAATTGCAACATGTCCTGTGTCTGCTGAAATAACGCCTTCATACGATTCTAAAACGGAATTAATTACAACTTGATTTGTTTGTGTACCGCCTACTAAGAAGCGTACAGTTGCTTCAGGGCATCTAATAGTAGCTTTGATTTGTTCAGCTGCTTTTTTGGAAAATTGGTCATCCCCATAGCCACTTGCTTGTATTAAGTTTGTATCGAGTAGTCTTTGTAACACTTTTTCGTGTGCGCCTTCTAGGTAGTCATTTTCAAAAGAAATCATATATTTCCCTCCACAAAATTAATTAACACGAATTTTTATATTATTCTGAAAATTTAAAAGAATGTCTTTAGTATACCTTAAATCACTCACTATGTGAATTTAATATTTAAAAATTATAATTGTAAGCGTTTTAAAAATAGTGGAGTGTTTTAATTAACATATTTAAATTTAGTTGCTAAACGTATATAAAAAGACTATGATTTAAACAAATAGAAAATAGGAGTGTTAGATAGATGAATAAGATTAAATTTAAAAAGATTAAAGAAAAAAATTTAGAAGGTTTAGAAGCTAAAGTTAATGAATTTTTGACTAGTGAAGAAGGTAGTCAATATAAACTTTTAAATGCTTCAATTGAACGAGAAGAGGAACAAAAGTTTCCCCATAATGAAGAATTTTTAAGTGCAACATTGATTTTAGAGCATCAATAAATTTAATTATTAATTACCAGAATTATAGGAGTAAATGTTATGAAATATATATTTGGTCCAGATTTAGGGACTGTATTTACAATTATATTAGCTTTAGGGTTTATTATTAATTTAGTATTAGCTTTTATAATTATTTTTTTAGAAAGAAACCGACGTAGTGCAACTTCGACATGGGCTTGGTTATTTGTATTATTTGTTTTACCTTTAGTTGGCTTTATTTTGTATCTATTCTTTGGTAGAACAGTATCTAAACGCAAAATGGAAAAAAATAACGGGAAAGAACTGGACACCTTCAAAGATGTCATTAAGCAACAAATAGAAGCTTTAGACGCTAATAACTATCAAACGAATAATAAAGAAGTAAAAAAACATCGTGACATGATTAGAATGTTATTGATGAAACAAGATGCCTTTTTAACAGAAGAAAATAAAGTAGATTTATTTACAGATGGCCATAAACTTTATGACAAAGTGATTGAAGATATCTATAATGCGAAAGATTACATACATTTAGAATATTATACTTTCGAACTAGATGGTCTGGGGCATCGAATTATTGATGCATTAGAAACAAAGCTTAAAGAAGGTTTAGAAGTTAAAATTTTATATGATGATGTAGGCTCTAAAAAAGTAGGTAGAGCTAAATTTAAACATTTCACTTCATTAGGTGGGGAAGTAGAAGCTTTCTTTGCATCTAAATTTCCTCTTATCAACTTTAGAATGAATAACCGTAATCACCGTAAAATTATTGTTATTGATGGTCAAATTGGTTACATTGGTGGTTTTAACATCGGGGACGATTATTTAGGTTTAGGGAAATTAGGTTATTGGCGTGACACGCACATTCGTGTTGAAGGTGATGTTGTGGATGCTTTACAAATGCGTTTTATTCTCGACTGGAACTCCCAAGCGCATCGTCCACAATTTGAATATGATGATAAGTATTTCCCGCCGAAGAAAGCGCAACATCAAGGAAATGCAGCAATTCAAATTGCTTCAAGTGGACCGGCATACGACCTCCATCAAATCGAATATGGTTATACTAAGATGATTATGAGTGCTAAGAAATCGGTTTATTTACAAAGTCCATACTTCATTCCAGATCGTTCATATATTAACGCTTTGAAAATGGCTGCAAACGCTGGTGTGGATGTACACTTAATGATCCCAAGTAAACCTGATCATCCTTTCGTATACTGGGCTACATTTTCAAATGCAGCAGATTTACTTGAAAGTGGCGTGAAAGTTTATACGTATGAAAATGGCTTTATCCATTCAAAAGTCGCTATGATTGATGGAGAAGTCAGCAGTGTCGGTTCAGCCAATATGGACTACCGAAGCTTTGCTTTAAACTTCGAAGTCAATGCATTTATTTATGATAAAGATATCGCGCAACAACTCCAAACAGCATTTGAAGAAGATATTAAAAAATCTAAACAGTTAACTAAAGAAGAATATGATAAACGATCAGTTATCATTAAAATTAAAGAAGATCTTGCAAAATTAGTATCACCAATTTTATAGAAATCTACGACTCACTAAGACTGAATTTTAGTTTTAGTGAGTTTTTTTATGACAAATGTCATATTAAATCCGTGACATATTGGACTAATAACAAATGAACCAACATGCTAATGACCTTTCTGATGGTCAGAAAAGACTTTTAGATTTCGTGCTTACATTAATCGGTAACCCTCAATTTTTAATTTTAGATGAACCTACAGCTGCTATGGATATAGAAACAAGAGAACATTTTTGGCAGATCATTTATCGTCTTAAAACTCAAAACATAACCATATTATAAACTTCGCACTATATCGAGAATTATAAACTTCGCACTATACCGAGAGAAGGTGTACAATGATTTCAATTGTGATTGCAGAAGATCAATATATGTTACGTCAAGCCATGGTACAGTTAATAGAATTAAATGAAGATTTAAAAGTTATAGATGATTTTGATAATGGAGAAGAGGCCCTTAACTTTATTAAACAATATCCCCCTGATGTGGCAATATTAGACATTGAACTCCCAAGAATGACAGGTTTAGAAGTCTTAGCAAAGTTACGGGAAACCTCAATTGATACAAAAATTATTATTGTCACTACATTTAAACGACCTGGTTATTTTGAAAAGGCAGTAGCAAATGAAGTGGATGCTTATGTTTTAAAAGAGCGATCAATTGATGAATTAGTTACGACTATTCATAAAGTCATGCAAGGAGAAAGAGAGTACAGCACTTCACTAATGACCTCATTATTTAAAGAAGCTAACCCTCTCACGCATAAAGAACAAGTTGTTTTACGTGAGATTGGTGAAGGTTTAAGTAGTAAAGAAATAGCTGAGAAGCTATACCTTTCAAATGGTACAGTACGAAATTATACGTCTATAATTATAGAAAAATTAGTAGCAGAGAATCGTTTTGATGCTTGGAAAAAGGCAATAAATAAAGGATGGATTTAATTATTGTTAGCCTTTTCAGCTTCTAATTGATCTACATGTGTAGCTAATAGTCGCAATACTTGGGCAACTTTATCTGGTGGTGTATCTTTCGCTAACGTATGTTCAAACACATGCCCATTTTGAGTTTGAACTTTATAAATAAGTCCATGAGTGTCGATAATAACATCAAGAATTTCCATTGTTTCCACCTCTCAACTTTAATATTTAATATGAGGTTTCTTTGAATTATTGTCGAAAAAATTTCGATTAAGTTCAATTATTTTGGTTGTTTCTTATATCTACCACACTCAATTTAAATTAATCTTAATTACAAAAATAAGTGCTAACTAGGATTGACTAGTTAGCACTTTATTTGTTTTTACGTTTTTTGATAAATGATTGAATAATATAAACAACAAAACCGACTAAAACGCCTAATAATACGGCTACTACGACTGATACTATGATGGGAAGTTTATAAACAATCTGAAGAATAACTCCAACGATGATGGCGATTACGACAGTTATAATTGTCAGTAAATTTTCATTACGTTCGTTCATGTATTTCACTCCTAACGCCTTACATTATAGCACGATTTTATTTGTTTCTTCATTTTCAGGAAAAAATAAAAGAGAACTTATATTAGTAAAAGTAAATATTTAATTGACGATTAAATTCGAATTATATATTATATGGAAGTATCGAAAAGAGGAGCAGGTGAGTTCATGAAATCTAAAAAATCTCTCAGTATAATAGTGCTAGCTGTGATTATAGTTGGTGTGTTAGCATTCCAATTTATCAATCATACAGGCCCGTTTAAAAATAGCGGGAGCCATACTTCATCAACTACTGAATTAAAGGATAAAGAAAAAGTACATATTGAACGTGTCGTCGATGGCGATACATTTGTAGCTAGAAATAATAGTGGTAAAGAAATAAAAATAAGATTAATTGGTGTAGATACGCCTGAAACCGTTAAACCAAATACACCTGTGCAACCCTATGGAAAAGAAGCATCAAATTATAGTAAAAAACATTTAACAGGCAAGGATGTATATTTAGAGTACGATAAGGAAAAAGAAGATCGATACGGACGTACTTTAGCGTATGTATGGTTAGATAAAGACACGATGTATAATGAAGAGTTAGTCAAACAAGGTTTAGCACGTGAAAAGTACTTCGCGCCTAATGGCAAATATAGAAGTACATTTGAAAAAGATGAAGCGGAAGCTAAAAAGAATAAAGTTAACCTTTGGAGCTAAAGTGAATGAAAAAGCGATTATCATATTATCTGTGAGGATAATTATGATAATCGCTTTTGTTTTTAATATTAAAATTGTAATTGGTTGATCAAATCACTTAGTTACTAAAGCTATTGACGATTTTGCTAGCTTGTTCTTCAGTCAGTGGATGTTTGGATAAATCAATTGCATTTTTAATCACGTGTTCAAGTGAATATTTTGTTGAGACTGTATCTACATACTTTTCACGTTCTTGCGCACCTTCAATGATATTAACACTTCCATCACTGAAGTAAATAATACCAATGCTTTGAATTTTATGATTAAAATTCTTTTCAATATTATCTTTTAAAGACTTAGAATTAATCGCAGCTTGTTCATATGGATCGTGGTCATAAAAATCGTAAATAACTCTGTTATTTTGAACTTCTTCTACAAAAGTATAGATATCACTGCGTGGTGAATTGAATTGGCTATGATACTGTTTGCTGAGATAATGTCCAACTATTTGATTAACATCTCTAGTATCAACAACCATTTTATCGTCTACTGGCGCGTTGAAATGATAAAATGTCTTCTGATTCCATTTTTTTACATCAATATTGATTAATCCGATATCAGAAATGACAATGAAATCAAAGGTTCTAGCATATTCAAATAAAGGATGTTTAGTTGCTAAATTACTTGTTGTAATAATATGATAATACTTCAATTGATCTTCAGTGATGTAGTTATCTAGAATTTCTCTTATAACTCTTTTCGCATTACTTTTAGCATGAGGACTGATTTCCTTATTAGAACTTAACATTTGGTTTTTAAGATCTAAGTTCTCTTTACTTAAAACTGCATTTTTAGATATCATTTGATTTCTAGCATACATTTCGGTGTCAACACGATCTTGCATATAACGTTGATTTAAAATAAATGCCAAGATAAGTACTACTATGATAATTATTAAAATTACCGTTAACGTCATAATTAATCACCTGCATTTTTGTTTATTCGTTTATATCATCAAACGTTTTTCAAAAATTTTAAATGATATAAGACAACATATAAATTATAAACATTATATATCGATTGTTCAATATTCTGAAAATCAAGAAGTTTTTAAGATTTTGTTAAGGTAGTATTAAAAAAGTTGATGTTACACTTTAGGGCAACATCGTGTTTCTTAACTTTAAATTTGAAACAGTGGAAAGGATTAACTTTAGCAATCAATTGGTTAAATAGTTTACTATTTTTATGTCGAAAATTTTAAAGAAATATTTTATAATAGT
>NZ_PPRD01000018.1 GCF_002902575.1 Staphylococcus croceilyticus
CAGTTTGTAATTGGAGGCGTGCTATGAAAAATAGTTATCAAGCTCAAAAAGTGATTGAAGAAGTGGTAAAAGAAAAGCCTAAAGCTCGGTGGTTATTTCTTACTCTATCAACACGAAATGCGATAGATGGAGATACTTTAGAACGAAGTTTAAAGCATTTAACTGAATCTTTTAGAAGATTATTTAAATATAAAAAAGTTAGTAAAAACTTAATTGGTTTCATGCGTTCAACAGAAGTTACAGTTAATAAAAATGATGGTAGTTATAATCAACATATGCATGTCTTATTATGTGTTGAAAGTAAGTATTTTAGAGGTTTTGAAAATTATATTTCGCAAAATGATTGGATTGATTTTTGGCAAAAAGCATTACAAGTTAATTATCGACCAGTAGCAAATATTAAAGCGATCAAACCAAATCAAAAAGGCGATAAAGATATTCAAGCAGCAATCAAAGAAACCTCAAAATATTCGGTTAAGTCATCTGATTTTTTAACTGATGATGACGAAAAAAATCAAGAAATCGTAAATGATTTAGAAAAAGGTTTATATCGAAAACGTATGTTGAGTTATGGTGGTTTGCTTAAACAAAAACATAAAATTTTAAATTTAGATGATGTTGAAGATGGCAATTTAATTAATACAAGTGACGAAGATAAAACAACGGATGAAGAAGAAAAAGCACATTCAATTACGGCAATTTGGAATTTTGAAAAACAAAATTATTACTTAAAAGATTTGAAACGTTAGCTTAAAAGCTAGCGTTTTTTTATGTCTTTTTTCCCCTGCGGGAACTATAGCGTCCAACCGGCATGGTTGACCAGTTTTTATGCCAATTTTTAAATTTGCATGTAAATGGGCAGTGTCTAAAAAATTAGTCACTGGTTTTGATCAAATTTTAGTTTGTGGAATTAGAATATATTTATTTGGTTCATATTTACGTTTTAAAAGCTTGTGTAGGTTTTTAGGTATAAAACTATATGATTTACCCCTAAATCTTTAAAATACCCCCTTAAAATTCAAAATAAAGGCATTTAAAATTTTAAAAATAAAAAAGCTACTAGTAAAAAACTAGTAGCTTAAATCTTAGTTAAATTTCGATGCAGTATTAATTTTTATATCTACGCTACAACGTCGATTCTAGTTCGTGTAGTATTAATTTTTGTATCTGCGCCACAACGCCGATTCTAATAAATGTAGTATTAATTTTTATATCTGTGCTACAACACCGATTACTTAAAACTAAGATAAAAAATCGACGAAGGTCGATTATGGTTTTTACACGCGTTCTTTTAGAACGCATAAG
>NZ_PPRD01000019.1 GCF_002902575.1 Staphylococcus croceilyticus
CAACTACCATCGGCGCTAAGGAGCTTAACTTCTGTGTTCGGCATGGGAACAGGTGTGACCTCCTTGCCATTGTCACCAGACAAGTGAATGATTATACATTCAAAACTAGATAGTAAGTAAAGATTTTGCGTCGCAAAACTTTGAAAAAATTGATTAAGTCTTCGATCGATTAGTATTCGTCAGCTCCACGTGTCGCCACGCTTCCACCTCGAACCTATTAACCTCATCATCTTTGAGGGATCTTATAACCGAAGTTGGGAAATCTCATCTTGAGGGGGGCTTCATGCTTAGATGCTTTCAGCACTTATCCCGTCCATACATAGCTACCCAGCTATGCCGTTGGCACGACAACTGGTACACCAGAGGTATGTCCATCCCGGTCCTCTCGTACTAAGGACAGCTCCTCTCAAATTTCCTACGCCCACGACGGATAGGGACCGAACTGTCTCACGACGTTCTGAACCCAGCTCGCGTACCGCTTTAATGGGCGAACAGCCCAACCCTTGGGACCGACTACAGCCCCAGGATGCGATGAGCCGACATCGAGGTGCCAAACCTCCCCGTCGATGTGAACTCTTGGGGGAGATAAGCCTGTTATCCCCGGGGTAGCTTTTATCCGTTGAGCGATGGCCCTTCCATGCGGAACCACCGGATCACTAAGTCCGTCTTTCGACCCTGCTCGACTTGTAAGTCTCGCAGTCAAGCTCCCTTATGCCTTTACACTCTATGAATGATTTCCAACCATTCTGAGGGAACCTTTGAGCGCCTCCGTTACCTTTTAGGAGGCGACCGCCCCAGTCAAACTGCCCGCCTGACACTGTCTCCCACCACGATAAGTGGTGCGGGTTAGAAAGCCAACACAGCTAGGGTAGTATCCCACCAGCGCCTCCACGTAAGCTAGCGCTCACGCTTCAAAGGCTCCTACCTATCCTGTACAAGCTGTGCCGAATTTCAATATCAGGCTACAGTAAAGCTCCACGGGGTCTTTCCGTCCTGTCGCGGGTAACCTGCATCTTCACAGGTACTATGATTTCACCGAGTCTCTCGTTGAGACAGTGCCCAAATCGTTACGCCTTTCGTGCGGGTCGGAACTTACCCGACAAGGAATTTCGCTACCTTAGGACCGTTATAGTTACGGCCGCCGTTTACTGGGGCTTCGATTCGTAGCTTCGCAGAAGCTAACCACTCCTCTTAACCTTCCAGCACCGGGCAGGCGTCAGCCCCTATACATCACCTTACGGTTTAGCAGAGACCTGTGTTTTTGATAAACAGTCGCTTGGGCCTATTCACTGCGGCTCTTCTGGGCTTGCACCCTAAAGAGCACCCCTTCTCCCGAAGTTACGGGGTCATTTTGCCGAGTTCCTTAACGAGAGTTCGCTCGCTCACCTTAGAATTCTCATCTTGACTACCTGTGTCGGTTTGCGGTACGGGCACCTATTATCTATCTAGAGGCTTTTCTCGGCAGTGTGAAATCAACGACTCGAGGAAACAATTTCCTCTCCCTATCACAGCTCAATCTTAAGAGTGCCGGATTTGCCTAACACTCAATCTCACTGCTTAGACGTGCACTCCAACAGCACGCTTCGCCTATCCTACTGCGTCCCCCCATCGATTAAAACGATGTTAGGTGGTACAGGAATATCAACCTGTTATCCATCGCCTACGCCTGTCGGCCTCAGCTTAGGACCCGACTAACCCAGAGCGGACGAGCCTTCCTCTGGAAACCTTAGTCAATCGGTGGACGGGATTCTCACCCGTCTTTCGCTACTCACACCGGCATTCTCACTTCTAAGCGCTCCACATGTCCTTGCGATCATGCTTCAACGCCCTTAGAACGCTCTCCTACCATTGTCCAAAGGACAATCCACAGCTTCGGTAATATGTTTAGCCCCGGTACATTTTCGGCGCAGTGTCACTCGACTAGTGAGCTATTACGCACTCTTTAAATGATGGCTGCTTCTAAGCCAACATCCTAGTTGTCTGGGCAACGCCACATCCTTTTCCACTTAACATATATTTTGGGACCTTAGCTGGTGGTCTGGGCTGTTTCCCTTTCGAACACGGACCTTATCACCCATGTTCTGACTCCCAAGTTAAATTAATTGGCATTCGGAGTTTGTCTGAATTCGGTAACCCGAGAGGGGCCCCTCGTCCAAACAGTGCTCTACCTCCAATAATCATCACTTGAGGCTAGCCCTAAAGCTATTTCGGAGAGAACCAGCTATCTCCAAGTTCGATTGGAATTTCTCCGCTACCCACAGTTCATCCGCTCACTTTTCAACGTAAGTCGGTTCGGTCCTCCATTCAGTGTTACCTGAACTTCAACCTGACCATGGGTAGATCACCTGGTTTCGGGTCTACGACCAAATACTGAACGCCCTATTCAGACTCGCTTTCGCTACGGCTCCACATTTTCTGCTTAACCTTGCATCAGATCGTAACTCGCCGGTTCATTCTACAAAAGGCACGCCATCACCCATTAACGGGCTCTGACTACTTGTAAGCACACGGTTTCAAGTTCTCTTTCACTCCCCTTCCGGGGTACTTTTCACCTTTCCCTCACGGTACTGGTTCACTATCGGTCACTAGAGAGTATTTAGCCTTAGGAGATGGTCCTCCCAGATTCCGACGGAATTTCACGTGCTCCGTCGTACTCAGGATCCACTCAAGAGAGAATACATTTTCAACTACAGGATTATTACCTTCTTTGATTCAACTTTCCAGATGATTCGTCTAACATATTCCTTTGTAACTCCGTATAGAGTGTCCTACAACCCCAATAAGCAAGCTTATTGGTTTGGGCTCTTCCCGTTTCGCTCGCCGCTACTCAGGGAATCGAATTTTCTTTCTCTTCCTCCGGGTACTAAGATGTTTCAGTTCTCCGGGTCTGCCTTCTGACAAGCTATGAATTCACTTGTCGATAACACGACATAACTCGTGCTGGGTTCCCCCATTCGGAAATCTCTGGATCAACGCTTACTTACAGCTACCCAAAGCATATCGTCGTTAGTAACGTCCTTCATCGGCTTCTAGTGCCAAG
>NZ_PPRD01000002.1 GCF_002902575.1 Staphylococcus croceilyticus
TTGCCTCAACAACAAAAAAAGAGATTAAACAACCTAAGGTTGCTTAATCTCAATATTAGGACTCATCAGTCCGATTTGACGTAGAGCCCATAATTCAAAGTATAAATGATAATGGAATTTGCAACGAGTATTAAAATGAGCGTTACAATTCGGGCAAACTTCAGTCATCATATAATCTTGTATGGACAGTTCATGTTTACATACACCACACATAATGGCTTTGGTGTGGAATTCTTTTTCCGGCCATCGTTTAATATTGTGAGATTCATGTTCATTATGGCATTGATAGCAAGGATAATATTTATTGCAACAATTAAATTTAATGGCTACAACATCTAAAAATGTATGATAATGCACACAACGTGTTTCTTCATCTACAAGTGACCCGTAAACATGGGGCATCATACATCGTCTCCTTACTTTAAAAATTTAATTTAAATTATTCTTCTGGATGTTCGCCGATAATTCTTACTTCTCGGTGAAGGTCTACATCAAATTTTTCTTTTACAACGTTTTGAACATGGTGGATTAAATCTTCGTAATCTGTAGCAGTCCCATTATCTACGTTAACCATAAAGCCAGCATGTTTTTTTGAAACCTCTACGCCACCAATACGATATCCTTGTAAATCTGAGTCTTGGATTAATTTTCCAGCAAAGTGACCAGGAGGTCTTTGGAAGACACTACCACAAGAAGGGTATTCAAGTGGCTGTTTAGTTTCACGACGTTCTGTTAAATCATCCATTGTAGCTTGAATTTCATCTAAGTTACCAGGAGCTAAACTAAATGCGGCTTCAAGAACGACAAGATGTTTCTTTTGAACGATACTATTACGATAATCTAATTCTAACTCTTGATTAGTAAGTTGTAATAAATCGCCATCTTCATTCACACATAAAGCGTAATCAATACAATCTTTCACTTCACCACCGTAAGCACCTGCGTTCATGTAAACAGCACCACCAACTGAACCTGGAATGCCACAAGCAAACTCTAATCCCGTTAGTACGTGGTCTCTTGCTGCACGTGATACATCAATAATAGCTGCACCACTACCAGCGATAATTACATTGTCAGATACACTAATATGATCAAGTGATAATAAGCTAATTACTATTCCGCGAATACCGCCTTCACGAATAATGATGTTAGAACCATTTCCTAAATATGTTACAGGGATATCGTTCTCTTGAGCATAACGTACAATAGTTTGAACATGCTCATTTTTAGTAGGGGATAAATAAAAATCAGCATTACCACCAGTTTCAGTATATGTATAACGTTTTAAAGGTTCATCGACTTTAATAATATCTTCAGGTATTAAGGATTTTAAATTTTTTAAGATGTTATCTTTGTTTAACATAAGTACATCCTTTCTTCTCTTCTGTACTATAATCTATTCCTTATTATAGCAACTTTAAATCTTATTTGTTAATTGAGAGATAACGAATTAATGACATATTATGTCATATATTCTCATTTTAAATTACGTTCGGATAAGAATTTATAATTTTTTGTATAAACTTTCGAAGTATTTCTGTTTTTGATTTTCATAAGTTCTTATACGATTGACATGTTCAATCATAGTTTTCTTTTTTTCTGAAAATTGAAGCGCCATGTCCTGGTTTGAAGCGAGCGCCTCATCTACAGCTAAATATTGTTCAAATAAAGGCGTGTTCATTTGAACAATATGAAGGCGTATCGTTTGTTTTAAATCAATCATGTTATTGAAGTGAGCCATCATTACTTTTTTCTTATATGGATGATGCAAACGATAAAATCCTACGTAATTTAACCGTTTTTCATCTAAAGAGGTAATGTCATGTAAATTATTAACGCCGACTAAAATATCTAGTATAGGTTCAGTAGCATAATTAAAATGCTTTGTTCCCCCAATATGTTGGGTAAACTGAACTGGAGAATCTAATAAATCAAAAAGTAATTTTTTAGTATTCTGATATAAAGTTTTATAATGTTGTTTAGATGAATTGTCGACAAAAGGTTGGACAGTGGAATACATGTGAATCTCCTTCAAATGATTGATTATTTTACAAATTCTGAAATACTATAACATAAATAATTTTCAATATAAATAGCTTTAGGTATAATACATGATGATAGGAGTGCAGATATGAAAAAAATAGCAATTCTTTCAATAATAATAATATGTGGATTGGTTCTATCGTCATGCGGCACGCAACATAATGCGGATTTAAAAAGCTTTGCACGTCAAGTAGACAAAGTCGAAGAAAAGAAAAAAGACGTTGAAACGGTTATGGATAAAATTCATTTAACAAAACTTAATGAATTGAGTAAAACAGATACTACCGATAAAAATAAACAAGAATTTAAGGTTCTCCAAAAAGACATTAATAACCATCTAATGCCTGCATTTAAAAAATATGATAAAGAAGCTAAACAGTTACCAGCTAAAACGTCAGAAATTAAAGATTTAAAGCAGAAGTATTTAAATAATGTTAGCCGAGAAAGAAAAGAGATTAATGATATTAAAACATTTGTCGATTTATGTAATCAATCGATTCAAGCAAATGAGAGTATATTAGATTATACGAAATCATTTGAAACGAATCGTTCTCAGGTAGAAACAGCAATTCAAAAATCTAGTAATCAAGATGATGCAAATCAATTAACTACTAAAATTGAATACAATAATAAACAATTACAACAAACAGCACAAAAATATTTAGAAAATGGTAAGTTTGATTCAAAACAAGCTATTGAAACACGCATTAAACCATTAATTGAAAAACAAATTACTGATCTTAATCGAACTAATATTACAGATGCTAATGTTAATGAGGCGCGTAAAAATGCTATTGAGATGTATTACAATCTGATGAACTATTATGATACGCGTGAAAAAACAATTGAAATTGAGAAAAAACTTTCTAAAATTGATGTCGAAAAATTGCCAAAAACGGGTAAAGAGTTAAATAAGCAAGATAATGATTTTGAAAAAGCGTTCAAGCGTATAAAAGAGAAGTAATATTGGAAAATATGAGAATTTAAACATTGTTATGTGCTATAATCATTTAAATCTTATATTAAAAATTAAAATTTTTGGTTAACATTAGAGAATGAAATGTGTATAATTGTACCCATTGAGTAGTTTATAATGATTATAAATAGTAGGAATATGGGCATTAATAATTTTAGAGGTGAATAGAATGGCTATAAAGCTGAGTTCGATTGACCAGTTTGAACAAGTACTAGATGAAAATAAATATGTATTTGTATTAAAACATAGTGATACTTGTCCAATCTCAGCAGATGCATTTGATCAATTTAATAAATTTTTATATGAAAGAGACATGGATGGCTATTATTTAGTTGTTCAAGAAGAAAGAAAGCTCTCTGATTATATTGCTGAAAAAACGAATGTAAAACATGAATCACCCCAAGCATTCTACTTTGTAAAAGGGGAAGCTACATGGAATGCAAGTCATAGTGACATCAATGTATCTGCGTTAGCTCAAGCTGAAGAATAATATAAATTAAATACAAAGTCTGGAATTTTATTCCTAGAAAAGTAGCCAGTAAATGATTTTTTTATAATTTCATTTACTGGCTTATTTATTTATAAATTTTTCATTTTACGACTAAGGACTAGAGCGTAAAGAAGTTCTTAGGTGAACATTTACTCATTTTTATTGTGACGCTTTCTTGCGGGAAAGGCTCAAGCCTGTAGTATTATAAAGGCGTTCTTAGATAGATGTTCACTCACTTAAGTTGCTAAGCTTTCCAAGGGTGCCGTCTCAGCCTGTAGTCTTCTAAAGAAATTCTTAGATGAACATTCACTCATTCTGTTGTGATGCTTGCCTAGGGGGGCTGGGTCGAGCCTCGGTCTCGACACTCATCCTGCTCCCTCAGGCGTCACACAACGTCATTCGTAGTTCATCTTTAGAATTTCTTACATAAGTGCATAGCACTTATGTTCATTAATAATCAACATAGGAGTCTACGCAACTACGTTTCGTTATCTACCTTAGAACTACTTACTTAAATGTATGAGTATTTATGTTCATCAAATTACCGTTCTCTCAAGTATCATACACCTCTATTTCGTAGTTCATCTTTATGTATTCTCATAATTAGTTTTGTTTCATTAGTAAAAGTGAAGGTAACCCATGTATAATGTGAAAGTGAAGTTAAAATAATAAAGTATGTATTATTTTTAAGATAATAGGAAAAGTGGCAAGAGGTGATTAAAGGATGAAAGTATTAGTAGCCATGGACGAGTTCAATGGTATCATTTCAAGTTATCAAGCGAATCGTTATGTAGAAGAAGCAGTAACAAGTCAAATTGAAAAAGCTGACGTTGTCCAAGTCCCATTATTTAATGGACGCCACGAATTGATGGACTCTGTATTCTTGTGGCAATCTGGGACGAAATATAGAGTGAATGTGCATGACGCAGATATGAATGAAGTTGAAGCGGTTTATGGTCAAACAGAAGACGGTTTAACAGTCATTGAAGGAAATTTATTTTTAAAAGGTCATCAACCTATTGAGCAACGTTCAAGTTTTGGTTTAGGAGAAATTATTGTCGATGCGTTAAAGAACGGTGCTGACAATATTGTTATCTCTCTTGGTGGCATTGATAGCTTTGATGGCGGTATTGGCATGTTACAAGCTTTAGGCGGTAAATTTTATGATGATGAGAATAATCTACTAGATGCCCGCGAAGGCGCACGTATGATTAAATTTATTCGCCATATTGATTTATCAGGAATAGCTACTGAATTTAGTAATGCTAAAATTCAAGTAATGTCAGATTTCTCAAGTAAATTATATGGTAAAAATAGTGAAATTATGAAGACATTTGATGCGCAGCACATCAGTCTTGATAAAGCGAAAGAGTTAGATAACTTAATTTGGTATTTTAGTGAACTTGTTAAAAATGAATTGCGTGTAGCTTTAGGCCCTATTGAACGTGGAGGTGCCGGCGGTGGTATCGCAGCTGTGTTAAGTGGACTATATGGAGCGGATATTTTAACTAGCCACGAATTAGTAGATCAAATTACGCATCTAGACGATTTAATTTCGCAAGCGGATTTGATTGTTTTTGGAGAAGGCTTAAAAGAAGAAGATAGTCTTTTAGAAACAACAACTTTAAGAATCGCAGAGTTAACAGAGAAACATCATAAGCCTGCCATTGCCATTTGTGCAACAGATGATAAATTTGATGTTTTTGATAAACATAATGTTACAGCTATGTTTAATACATTTATCGAAATGCCTGAAAGTTACACTGATTTTAAAATGGGCATTCAAATTAGACACTACACAGTTCAAGCATTACGACTATTAAAAATGTCGTTAGATAAATTGTAATTTTATAAACACTACAAATAAGGCAAACCTGAAGCTCCCAGGGTAGAGATACCCACGTCGACTTAGGTTTGCCTTTTAATGTATTTAAAATATTTTATTTTTTATAGTTAGTAACTTCTTGAGCAATACCAATAATCACTTGTACAGCTTTTTCCATGACATCAATAGAGGCATACTCGAAAGGACCATGGAAATTACCACAACCAGTGAAGATATTAGGTGTTGGAAGTCCCATAAATGAAAGTTGTGAACCATCAGTACCACCACGAATTGGTTCAGTATTAGGTTCGATATTTAAATCTGCGAACACTTTTTTAGGAATCTCAATAATATATGGGTGTGGTTGAATTTTTTCAGACATATTATAATATTGATCTTCAATGTCTACTTTGACAGGATAATCTTCATAATGTGAGTTGATATCATCACGAATTTCGAGAAGTTTTTTCTTACGTAATTCAAACGCTTCTCTATCGTGATCGCGAATGATATATTGAAGCGTCGCTTTTTCAACATTACCTTCAAATTTCATTAAATGATAGAAGCCTTCATAACCTTCAGTACGTTCAGGCACTTCACTAGCTGGTAATAAACTATGGAATTGATGACCTAATGAAAGGGCATTAACCATAATATTCTTAGCAGAACCGGGATGAACATTCACACCATGTGTTGTAATTTTAGCTTCAGCAGCGTTGAAACTTTCAAATTGAAGTTCACCAAATTCACTACCATCCATTGTATATGCGAAATCAGCATTAAAGCGTTCTACATCAAATTTATGAGGACCACGACCGATTTCTTCGTCTGGCGTAAATGCGATGCGAATGCGTCCATGTTTTACTTCGGGATGTTCGTTTAAATATTTTACAGCTTCCATAATTTCTACAACGCCAGCTTTATCGTCGGCACCTAACAAAGACGTACCATTCGTAATCATTAATGTATGACCTTTAAGTTTTTTTAATTCAGGAAAAGTTTCTTGGCTTAACACGCGATTTGTATTACCTAATTGAATAGGTTTACCATCGTAAGACTCAACAATTTGAGGGTTTACGTTAGTAGCATTAAAATCTGGCGATGTATCTACGTGAGCTAAGAAACCTACTGTTGGTATGTCTTCTTGAATATTACTTTCTAATGTAGCAAATAAATAACCGTTGTCATCCATATCAGTAGATAACCCAAATGCTTCAAGTTCTTGTTGTAATAAGCGTAATAAATCCCATTGCTTATCTGTTGAAGGTGTAGTTTCCGAATCTGGATTAGATTGTGTATCGATTTTTACATAACGTGATAATCTGTCTATAATTTGTTCTTTCATAGCTAGACATCCCCTTAGACTCTATTATTCATATCATAGATTTTCTTATATCTTTTACCTTTAATTTTATCATAATACTGTTTGATACGGGTGTAAATGTAATAGAGAATCTCTGCTACTAATATACCAAAAGCAATTGAACCTGAAATAAGTGTTACTTCTAAAAATGTATTAACAGCCTGTGTATAATCATTTGAAACTAAGAAACGTGTTGCTTCATATGCTGTTCCTCCAGGTACTAGTGGAATAATTCCTGGCACGATAAAGATGATAACTGGACGTTTATAGCGACGACTCATAACATGACTTAGTAAGCCTAATATTAAACTACCAAGGAACGCGGCGCCCACTTTTCCTAAATCCATATCTACAGTGTATTGATAAATTGTCCAGGCTACGGCACCTACGAAACCACAGGCAAGTAGTAATCTCTTAGGCGCATTGAAAATGATGGAAAAAAGCACTGTAGAAATGAAACTAATTGTAAAATGAAACAAATAAAATAACATTTATTAACAGCCTTTCTTATAAGATTAATAGAACGATGGCTACACCGGCCCCAATTGCAAATGATGTAAGGGCCGCTTCAACACCACGTGACATACCGGCAAGGAGTTCGCCTGCCATTAAATCTCGAATAGCGTTGCAAATTAAAATACCAGGAACTAATGGCATAACACTAGAGATGGTAATGATATTCTGGTTAGTAGCTATTCCTAATTTAGTAAACGAAGCAGCGATAGTAATTACTACAGCTGAAGCTACAAATTCTGAAAAGAACTTAATCTGTATAAAACGTTGCACTAAACTGAAAGTTAAAAAAGCAGCACCGCCTGCGAGCACAGCAATCCAACAATCAGATGCTACACCACCAAACATGAATAAGAAGAAACCACATGCAATTGCAGCAGCAAAAAAGTTTAATAGAAATGAATATTGTAGTGAAGCTTTACTTAAATGAATAAGTTCCGATTTAGCTTCATCAATAGTTAATTCATTTCTTGAGATTTTTCGTGAGAGGCTATTTGTTAGCGCAATTTTCTCTAAATCTGTCGTACGTTCTCTAATACGAATCAAACGTGTACTCGTTCGATCATTAAGTGAAAAAATAATAGCTGTAGAAGTTACGAAGCTATATGTATCATTTAAACCATAACTATGCGCGATACGATTCATAGTATCTTCTACACGATAGGTTTCAGCGCCAGCTTCTAGGAGAATTCTTCCAGCTATTAACACGACATCAATCACTTTATTTTCATCGATAATAGTGATTGAATCTGACATAAACGGCACCTCCGTAAAATTAGTTAAATTCATTTTATTTATTAGGACAATTTGAAGTGTACAACTAGAAGATGTAACTTGCAATAGCCTTGAGTTTAATCACACATTTTCTTAAACGATAAGTTACAATTGATACGAAATCGTCATTCTATTTTCTAAAAAGCAAAAATAAAAACTGCCAATTACTATTTAACCCAATCAACTGGAATACAGCGATTTTGTAAATAGCATATTGACAGTTAATATCATCCTTATAACTTAACAATAGGATTAAACATTACTTGATTACGGCCTTCATTCTTAGCCACATGGACCATATCATCGGCATCTTTAAATACTTTACGTTGTGATTTGTGATCTTCCTGAGATAAATAGCCTACACCAATCGATACAGAAAGTTTGATGACTTCTCTATTAGGTAAATGGAACGATGATTTTTCCACGCCTGTACGAATATTTTCAGCTAATTTAACACTTTGATCTAGTGAATAATCGCGAATCACTACTGAGAATTCTTCGCCACCATTTCGGAAAATTTTAAACTGTCTTGGCACATAATTTTTCAATAACTGTGACATTTGTTTTAAGACAGCATCACCTGATTTGTGTGAATAAGTATCATTCACATCTTTAAATCCATCAATATCGATAAGAAGTAGGGCAAGACTTTCATTATTATCTTCCGCTAATTGTGAGATTTTATTTAAATGTCTATCAAACTCTTTGACGTTTCCTAAACCTGTAAGGTAATCATATTTGTCTTCATTTTCATAGCGTGTAACTAAAGAGAAGAAATGCCAAATATCAACAAATGTGATAGCTGAGGCAATTGTTAAGACAAATGAAATAGGAATTAATACTGCTACTTCTATTAAATCGTATAAAGGACTAAAGATAGATAAAATAAATAAAATGATGACACTGATCAAATTTAAAATAATCAGAGAAATGATATCGTTTTGTTTTAAAAATGGCCCTACCATACTTGAAATAAGTCCGATGACAATTAAAACGACGCCGTATAAAATAGAATTCCCAAAGGTAAAGACATCGACTAAGGCAATAATGATTGCCGCGATGAGTGTGTAACCTATATTCGTATAGCGTCCAAGAAATAGTAACGGTACAAATGTTAAGTGAATCAAATATTCATGATGGAATGGGATAGGGTAGGCGGCTAGTAATAAAGCTACTAGCGTCATTAAGACAGTGACATAGCCTTTTGAAAAGACCATGATTTTATTTTCGGAGTATTGTAACCGATGAAAAAGATAAATACCCGCAACCATGACCGCAATATTATAAATGATTGCTTCAATCATATGGAAATCGACTCCTTTAATTTAACCATTAGTTATTGTAAGTGAAAACTTACCATTTGTCATTAAGAAGCATCTTATATTGTTAGAAAATAATTGCATTAAATGTTCTTTCATGTTCAAACAACAGATGAAATGGTATGATAGAAAAAATAACTTATCTTTACAAAAAATTTACATTACTCGTAATTAAAGTAAAAACTTTTCAGAATAAAGTATAATATTTATGACTAAACTCATGAAAATGAGGCTATTTTATAGATAATGGCATCATTTTTGAAGTGAAAAGTGACGAGATATTTCCTACTATAGTCCAATATAAAAAGAAGACACATACCGTTTAAAATAATGTAAATAAGAAAAATGCAAATGCGAAAAATTTAGAGGAATTTAATGAAGGTGAACTGATGTATACTTTACTACTCATTGCTGTAACAATGGTCATCAGTCTGATACTCACACCTATCATAATTAAGGTTTCAACTAGGTTTGGCTTAGTTGATAAACCTAATTATAGGAAAGTACATACGAAACCTGTTTCCGTGTTAGGAGGCACCGTGATTTTACTTTCTTTTCTTATTGGAATATGGCTAGGCCATCCAATTGAGAGAGAAGTAAAGCCTTTGGTCATAGGGGCAATTGTTATGTACTTAGTAGGTTTAATTGATGATATTTATGATTTGAAACCGATACTCAAGTTAATTGGTCAAATAATTGCTGCGTCGATTGTGGCGGTTTATGGGATTACAATAGACTTTATTTCTTTTCCGATGGGACCGACGATTCATTTTGGTATTTTAAGTATTCCAATTACGATTATTTGGATTGTGGCAATTACTAATGCGATTAATTTAATAGATGGGCTCGATGGATTAGCTTCTGGTGTATCAGCCATTGGATTAATTACAATTGCGTTTATAGCCATTTTACAGGCAAATATTTTTATCATTATGATCTGTAGCGTATTAATAGGTTCGTTGTTAGGATTCTTATGTTTCAATTTCCATCCTGCAAAGATCTTTTTAGGGGATAGTGGCGCTTTAATGATAGGCTTTATTATAGGCTTTTTATCATTACTCGGCTTTAAAAACATTACGTTTATTTCATTATTCTTCCCAATTGTTATTCTTGCAGTACCATTTATTGATACACTATTCGCTATGATCCGAAGAATGCGAAACGGTCAACATATCATGCAAGCAGATAAATCCCATTTACACCATAAACTTCTAGCACTAGGCTATTCTCATCGTCAAACAGTCTTACTCATTTATTCAATTGCGATCATGTTTAGCTTATCTAGTATTATTCTCTATTTATCCCAACCACTAGGTGTATTACTAATGTTTGTTCTCATTCTTATCACGATAGAACTCATTGTAGAATTCACAGGATTGATAGATGATAATTATAAGCCAATTATTAATTTTATTTCTAAGAAAAATGAGCACCATCACGCTTATGACACAACAGATAAAAAATAAAACCTTGTATAAGCCAAGTAAGCGCTAATAGCTAAACTTATACAAGGTTTTTTAATATTTAAAATGCCATTACCCTAATTTGTAGGAATATCAAATGGCAATTTTTTAGTTTCTTCTTCATGTAAATCATAATTACCTGCTGTATTACGATTCAAGAATTCTATAAATGCATCATACTCCGTTTGCACGACATCTATGTGGTAGCTCACTTTGTCTGTGTAAGTCTTGTCTCTTAATAAATAAGATGTTGAAGCGAGTTCGTATTCAAATTTTCCAGTTAAATCATAACTAATCGTTACAATAGTAGGGATAGCATCTCGTAATTCAACGCGACCTATATCATAAATGACGTCTCTCACTGCGCCACTGTAAGCACGGATAAGGCCACCACCGCCTAATTTAATACCACCAAAGTAACGGGTCACTACTACGCATGCATTATGAACTTCAAGTTTTTTTAAAATTTCTAACATAGGCACACCAGCAGTCCCACTAGGTTCGCCATCATCATTCGCTTTTTGAATGTTCATTTGATCACCAACAGTATAGGCAGAACAATTGTGTGTCGCTTCTTTATGGGTTTGTTTCACCTCATTAATAAACGCTTTCGCTTCATCCTCAGAAGACACGGGTTTAATGTGGGCAATAAAGCGTGATTTATTGATTACATTTTCAATTGTATGTTCTTGTTTAACTGTTATAACATGGTCACTCAATCGTTACACCTCCATCTATCATTAATCATATGACTTTTATTATACACTCAAATTTTAGAATGAATAAATATATGATTATGAATTTCTTTTTTAATTAAAATCACTTATAATAACGATGAGTATAATTGAGGAGGACTACTATGAAAATTGCAGTTATGGCAGATTCAACTGGCTATCTACCACAAGCATTCATGGATAAATATCAAATGCCTATTGCACCATTAAGTGTTGCATTTGATGATGGAGAAACTTTTACTGAGAATGATGGTGTTCCAATTAAACACTTTTATGAGAAAATGGCTTCATCTAAAACTTTCCCAACGACAAGTCAGCCAGCTATCGGCGAATGGATTGAAAATTACGAACACTTGCGTGATAAAGGCTACACAGATATTATCGTAATTACTTTATCAAGCGGTATTAGTGGTAGCTATCAATCCGCTACTCAAGCAGGCGAAATGATTGAGGGCGTGAACGTTCACACATTTGATAGTAAATTAGCTGCAATGATTGAAGGTAGCTACACAATGTATGCGATGGAACTCGTTGAGAAAGGCTTTACGCCAGAAATTATTATTGAAGAATTAACAGAAGCGAGAGAACAAGCAGGCGCGTACCTTATTGTAGACGACTTAAAAAATCTTCAAAAAAGTGGACGTATTACAGGCGCACAAGCTTGGGTAGGTACATTATTAAAAATGAAACCTGTTCTTCGCTTTGAAGAAGATGGTAAAATTCATCCATTTGAGAAAGTACGTACAAAAAAACGTGCATTCAATACTTTAGAAAAGAATATTTTCGATATTATTAAAGATATTGAAGAAGTGACAGTATTTGTTATTGATGGCGATAAAACCGAGGAAGGTCGCGCATTTTATCGTCATTTACAAGAAACATATCCTGATGTTAATATTCAATACTCTGAATTTGGACCTGTGATTGCTTCTCACTTAGGTTCAGGTGGACTAGGATTAGGTTACTTCCCTAGAAGAATCGAAATTAATTAAGTATTTAAGTCTAGAGATAAGCAATGAGAGTTGAAAGCATGATAACTCTTACTTATCTTTAGACTTTTTTTATTTTTGAAAAGGACGTGATGAACTATAAAACATTATGGAAAGTTAATATTCCCACATACAGCATTAAGCGATGAGCGAGTGAAATTAATTACACCAGGGGTCATTGAAACGAAAACGGGTCATCATTGTATGCAATGTGGCAATGAAGATAAAACTTATTTCTGTCAGTACACTTCAGTCATTTTACAAAAAGAAATTATTTACTGTCGACGTTGTATCCAATTAGGAAGAATGGACAATATAACAGAGTATAGAATAACTGAAAGTGTGGGTCATGTAACAGAAGGTTATTATGAGTTACCATTTCAACTTTCCGAGCAACAAAGCTATGCGTCAACTCAAATTATTGAAGCCATTAACCAGCATGAGGATTTATTATTATATGCGGTCACAGGTGCTGGTAAGACAGAAATGATGTTCGAAGGAATCAGTAGGGCGCGTCAATTAGGTTTGAATGTCGCGGTCATTTCGCCACGTGTCGATGTGGTGATTGAGATTAGTAAACGCATTAAAGAAGCATTTACTGACGAAGACATTGATGTGTTACACCAATCTAGCCATCAACAATTTAATGCGCACTTTATCGTTGCGACCGTGCATCAACTCTTTCGCTTTAAAAGTCATTTCGACGTCATCTTCATTGATGAAGTCGATGCCTTTCCACTATCTATGGATCCTCAATTACAAGGTGTGATAGCGCTCGCCTCTAAAACCAAGCATAGCCATATATTTATGACGGCCACACCTCCTAAATCTTTACTACACCAAATTCAAGCAGACCATATTATAAAATTGCCTGCACGTTTTCACAGACATCCATTACCCGAACCAATATTTAGTTATTTCAAATTAAAGCCTACCCGCGCACAATATAAACTGAAAGCATTACTATTAAAACAGGTAAATGCACAACGCTTTACTTTAGTCTTCTTCAATAATATCGAACTGATGCTTAAAGCGTATGACTGTTATCATTATTTCTTCCCAGATTTAATATGTGTATCAAGTGAAGATGCCTTACGTTTTGATAAGGTTGAAGCATTGCGCCGAGGTGAACACACTATCGTATTTACTACCACCATTTTAGAAAGGGGATTTACGATGGCTCAGTTAGATGTCATTGTGATTAACGCTGATACTTTTGAAAAGGCAGCCCTAGTACAGATAGCGGGAAGAGTAGGGCGAAAACAAGAGGCACCCACAGGGACAGTAATATTTCTACATGAGGGGGTAAGTTTATCAATGATTCAAGCCAAACGTGATATCAAAGAGATGAATAAATTAGGCAAAGCGAGAGGTTGGATTAATGCATAGATGTATTCAGTGTTTACAACCTATTCGTGAAACTTTGACTATTTTTAATTTCTATCGACCACGTGAACAATTCTGTCATGCATGTCGACAACAATGGGAAGTAGTTGCGCTAGATTCGAAGGTTGATCGTTGTCCGAAATGTTTAAATAAGCAAAGAACAGACAGTGGCGTATGCCTAGATTGTCAATTTTTAGAAAAGACGTTTACTTTAATGTCTCAATTATATTGTGACTATCAATACACAGGCGTGATGAAAGAAGTGATTCATAATTATAAATTTATGCGAGACTACTATTTAGCAAAAGTGTTAGCCTCGAAACTTAAACTTCCTAAAACTTCTTATGATATGATTGTTCCCATTCCCTCTCCATATGAACGCGATGCCGAACGCACATTTAACCCAGTTACTACCGTGTTAGATTATATGGGCGTGACTTATACCAACTTATTAAAAACGCAACTTCGACCTAAGCAATCTCGATTAAGAAAGATAGAGCGTGCCAAAGCCTCTAATCCTTTTTATATTGATAGTGAGATTGATTTAACGGGAAAAGTCATCTTACTCGTTGATGATATTTATACTACTGGTTTAACGGTACACCATGCAGGAGAACTATTATGTGACAAAAGTGTCAGAAAATTCAAAGTGTTTGCGTTTTCAAGATGAGGTAAACGTGGTATTATAATAGTAAGCATTACCAATACAAGAGGTTAAAGGAGAGATAACTATGATTAGATTTGAAATTCATGGAGATAACCTCACTATTACAGATGCCATTCGCAACTATATTGAGGACAAAATTGGTAAACTTGAACGTTATTTTAACGATGTGCCAAATGCAGTAGCACACGTAAAAGTAAAAACGTATCAAAATTCAACAACTAAAATTGAAGTTACAATTCCATTAAAAAATGTAACATTAAGAGCGGAAGAACGACATGATGACTTATATGCTGGTATTGACTTAGTAACTGGCAAATTAGAACGTCAAGTTCGTAAATATAAAACACGTGTCAACCGTAAACATAAAACGCGTGGGGAACAAGACGCTTTTGCGACTGAAGTACCTGAAACACTATCAGTTCAAGCTGAAGAAGCGGATAATAACCAAGACAACGATAATGAAATTGAAATTATCCGTTCTAAACAATTTAGCTTAAAACCAATGGACTCTGAAGAAGCGGTCTTACAAATGGACTTATTAGGTCATGATTTCTATATCTTTACTGATCGTGAAACAGAAGGCACAAGCATTGTTTACAAACGTAAAGATGGTAAATACGGATTGATTGAAACAACAGAATAATTACTTTATAATAAGTAACCTTTAAAGTTGAGAGCGTCCATATTCTATGGGCGCTCTCAGACTGTAGATAAACCCTTTCACTCTTTGTCACCTTATGTGTAACTTGCTCATTTACGCATAGTAAACTCCCTTCGTTAAACATTTCGTTTCCTCGATTGGCAAGGGTTTTCTTTCAGTCTTACTATATTTATTTACTAAAGGACTAACTCAGAGCGTCTATATTCTATGGGCGCTCTTTAATATTCAATAATAACGTTATTCGTGGACGCTCTTAACATGCTATGCTAATGTAGTGAGTAATGAGTTATTAATAATGAAAAAGATACAAATATTTAGTAGGGATAGTTAAAGTAATCTATAATAGTTGTACACAATTAAGCATGGTGTTTATATGAGTATATAAGTATAAATTTGAAAGTATAAATGATATGATAAATTGTTGTAGGCCAAACAGTTTTTAAGCTAAAGGAGCGGAAGTAATGGGATTTTTATCGAAAATTGTTGACGGCAATAAAAAAGAAACAAAACGTTTAGGGAAAATAGCTGATGAAGTACTCGCATTAGAGGAAGATATGGCTATTTTAACTGATGATGAAATCAAAGCTAAAACCAAAAAATTTCAAGAAGAAGTACAAGAAATTGAAGATGTAAAAAAACAAAATGATTATTTAGATAAAATTTTACCGCAAGCTTATGCACTTGTGCGTGAAGGTGCAAAACGTGTATTTAATATGACACCATATAAAGTTCAGGTTATGGGTGGTATCGTTATTCATAAAGGCGATATTGCTGAAATGAGAACAGGGGAAGGTAAAACATTAACAGCAACAATGCCAACATATTTAAACGCATTAGCTGGTCGTGGCGTTCACGTTATCACAGTCAATGAATACTTATCTAGTGTTCAAAGTGAAGAAATGGCTGAGCTATACGAATTCTTAGGATTAACAGTTGGTTTAAACTTAAACAGTAAATCAACAACTGAAAAGCGTGAAGCATATGCGCAAGATATTACTTATAGTACAAATAATGAACTAGGGTTTGATTATTTAAGAGATAACATGGTGAACTACGCAGAAGAACGTGTTATGAGACCACTACACTTTGCTATCATCGATGAGGTCGACTCTATTTTAATTGATGAAGCAAGAACACCATTAATTATTTCAGGTGAAGCTGAAAAATCAACTTCACTGTATACTCAAGCTAACGTTTTCGCAAAAATGTTAAAAATTGAAGATGACTATAAATATGATGAAAAAACGAAAGCAGTACACTTAACCGAACAAGGTGCTGATAAAGCAGAACGTATGTTTAAAATTGATAACTTATACGATGTGCAAAACGTTGAAATTATTAGTCATATCAATACAGCATTAAAAGCACATGTTACGTTACAACGTGACGTGGACTACATGGTAGTCGATGGAGAAGTATTAATTGTAGACCAATTTACAGGTCGTACAATGCCTGGCCGTCGTTTCTCTGAAGGTTTACACCAAGCGATTGAAGCAAAAGAAGGCGTAAAAATTCAAAATGAATCTAAAACAATGGCCTCTATTACTTTCCAAAACTACTTCCGTATGTACAATAAATTAGCTGGTATGACAGGTACAGCGAAAACGGAAGAAGAAGAGTTCCGAAATATTTACAATATGACAGTAACACAAATTCCTACTAATAAACCTGTTCAACGTGAAGATAAATCAGACTTAATTTATATTAGTCAAAAAGGTAAATTCGATGCCGTTGTCGAAGATGTTGTTGAAAAACATAAAAAAGGGCAACCTGTGTTATTAGGTACAGTAGCGGTTGAAACAAGTGAATATATTTCAAACTTACTGAAAAAACGCGGTATTCGTCATGATGTATTAAACGCTAAAAACCATGAACGTGAAGCAGAAATTGTAGCAAAAGCTGGTCAAAAAGGTGCCGTTACAATTGCGACTAACATGGCCGGTCGTGGTACCGATATTAAATTAGGTGAAGGCGTTGAAGAAATAGGTGGTCTTGCGGTTATTGGTACCGAACGTCATGAATCACGTCGTATTGATGATCAGTTACGTGGTCGTTCTGGTCGTCAAGGTGATAAAGGGGACAGCCGTTTCTACTTATCACTACAAGATGAATTAATGGTACGTTTCGGTTCAGAAAGACTTCAAAAAATGATGGGCCGTTTAGGTATGGATGATTCAACACCAATTGAATCTAAAATGGTGTCACGTGCTGTAGAATCAGCGCAAAAACGTGTTGAGGGTAATAATTTCGATGCTCGTAAACGTATCCTTGAATACGATGAAGTATTACGTAAACAACGTGAAATCATCTATAACGAACGTAACAATATTATTGATACGGAAAATAGTTCTGACTTAGTAATGACAATGTTACGTTCTACGTTACAACGTGCTGTGAATTATCACATTAATGAAGAAGATGATAATCCGGATTACACACCATTTATTAACTATGTTAGTGACGTATTCTTACAAGAAGGCGACTTAACTGAAGATGAAATCAAAGGTAAAGATTCAGAAGATATCTTTGATGTTGTATGGGCTAAGATTGAAAAAGCTTATGAAAGTCAAAAAGAAAAAATTGGCGATCAAATGCCTGAATTTGAGCGTATGATTTTATTACGTTCAATTGATTCACATTGGACTGATCATATCGATACTATGGACCAATTGCGTCAAGGTATCCACTTACGTTCATATGCACAACAAAATCCGCTTCGTGATTATCAAAATGAAGGTCATGAATTATTCGATATGATGATGCAAAATATCGAAGAGGATACATCTAAATTTATTCTTAAATCAGTCATTCAAGTTGATGATGATATCGAGCGTGAAAAAACAACTGACTTTGGTAAAGCACAACACGTGTCTGCTGAAGACGGTAAAGAAAAAGCAAAAAAACAACCTGTTGTTAAAGGTGAAAAGATTGGTCGTAATGACCCTTGTCCATGTGGTAGTGGCAAGAAATATAAAAACTGTCACGGCAAAGACGAATCATAATTTTAATGAAAACGGGAGATGTGAAGGTGTTCACGCTCCTGTTTTTTTATATAGTGACAAGGTATAGTTGCACTTCAACATTAGGTCTCATAACAAGGCTTCAATATTTTATGCGAGTAAATCGAATTGGCCTTTTCCAAAAGAAATGACAAGCATGAGAAATATCATGTATGATTAAGAAATGTATAGTAATGATTAATAGGAGAGATATGAATGGAATTATCTGAAATTAAACGTAATATTGATGATTATAGTAATGATTTAGACCAAATTAGGGGGTCTCTTTGACTTAGAGAATAAGGAGACGAATATTCAAGAGTATGAGGAAATGATGACGGAGCCTAATTTCTGGGATGATCAGAATAAAGCGCAAGAAATTATTGATAAGAATAATGCGTTGAAGGCTGTAGTGAATGGTTATCATGATTTAAATAATGAAGTTGAAGATATGACTGCAACTTGGGAATTGTTGCAAGAGGAATTTGATGAGGATATGAAGGACGACTTGGAGCAACAAGTCATCGGTTTCAATGAGAAGGTCGACCAATTTGAGTTGCAATTGTTATTAGATGGTCCTCATGATGCGAATAATGCGATTCTTGAATTGCATCCTGGTGCAGGTGGTACGGAGTCTCAAGACTGGGCGAGCATGTTACTACGTATGTATCAGCGTTATGGTGAGCAACAAGGCTTCAAAGTTGAAACAGTGGACTATTTACCTGGTGATGAAGCGGGCGTTAAGAGTGTCACATTATTAATTAAAGGTCATAATGCATACGGTTATTTAAAAGCTGAAAAGGGTGTACACCGATTAGTCAGAATTTCACCGTTTGATTCATCAGGTCGACGTCATACATCATTTGCTTCATGTGATGTCATTCCAGAATTTAACAATGATGAAATTGAGATTGAAATTAACCCGGATGATATTACGGTAGATACGTTTAGAGCGTCTGGTGCTGGTGGTCAGCACATTAACAAAACGGAATCCGCCATTCGAATTACGCACCATCCAACAGGTATCGTTGTAAATAACCAAAATGAGCGTTCACAAATTAAAAACCGTGAAGCGGCGATGAAAATGTTAAAGGCCAAATTGTATCAATTGAAATTGGAAGAGCAAGAACGTGAAATGGCTGAAATTCGTGGTGAACAAAAAGAAATTGGCTGGGGAAGTCAAATTCGCTCATACGTCTTCCATCCATATTCAATGGTGAAAGATCATCGTACTAATGAAGAAACAGGTAAAGTAGATGCAGTGATGGACGGTGAAATTCAACCGTTTATTGAAGCTTACTTGAGACAGTCAATGAATAGTAATGAAGAATAATGAAGTGAGTAGATTTTTATTAAATTAATTTGAAAATGAAGGCTTTATGTGTAATTAGCAAAGATATTTATTACTAAGATAGGCGTTTTTAATTAAATATGGAGTGTTATTTAACCTTTATATTACAACGGTTTAACATTACACTTTTCCCAAAAAATTTGTGCTACAGTATTGATGAACAAGAATACATTACTACAAAGGAATGACAACATGAGAAAAAAATCATTGACTGTAACACTGACATCTATCGCAGCGTTTGCTGGTATTAATGGCTTAGCTAGTGCACAACAAACACACGTTGTTGAAGACACGACATCAGTAGAAGCATTAGCGCATCAATTTGCTACGACTGCTAGTGAAATTCAATCATTAAATCATATTCAATCAAGCGAAGTTCAACAAGGGACATCTTTAGTAGTACCAGATAAAGATGTCGTTGAAGTAAAAGTTGGAGATACATTAAATAAAATTGCTAAAGCACATCACATTTCTTTAGACGAAGTATATGCATTAAATCCTGGGTTAACAACACTTATTCATCCAGGTGATTTAATTGCTGTTACTGAAAAAGGTGCTGCTAGTTTAGATAATCTTTCTGTTGATTATGCTCAACTTTATGCAGCTTCTACAACTTCTTCTAAAGAACAAGCAATTCATACTACTCAATTAGCTAGTTCATATAGCCATGCCTATATAGGGAACAGCGCGGTAACACATAGCCAAATGACTTCTAACTATGGTGCAAGCAATTATGAAGCACCAGCAAGATATACAACTAGCCACAACTATAATGTTGAGGTGACAAGCGCACCTGTAGCTTCAAACTATAATCATAGTACTGTAAACAACCAAGGTAATCGTTATTATTATGGTAACTGTACATACTATGCGTTCAATCGTCGTCAACAATTAGGTCGTTCAGTAGGAAGCTTCTGGGGTAATGCTAGTAACTGGGCTAATTCCGCTAGAAATGCTGGCTTAGCAGTTGATAATAGACCAGAAGTTGGGGCTGTATTCCAAACTAGCGCTGGTTACTATGGTCATGTAGGTGTAGTGGAACGTGTGAATAGTGACGGTTCTTTTTATGTGTCTGAAATGAACTGGAATGGTAACTATAATAATGTGACAAACCGTACAATTAAAAATACATCAGGCTACAACTTTATCCACTAAGAGATAGTATTGAATAAATTAATTAAAATATGAGAAAGCACTATGCTAGCAAAGAATTAATTGCTAAGTATAGTGCTTTTTATTTAGTTTTGTCTTTATTGAATTCAAAAAGCACAGTTTTGCCATATTTAATATAGATTGATACTTTTCATCAAATTATTGATTGGTATAATAAAAATAAGTATAATCTGTATTTAATAAAACATGGAGGTTTCGCGATATGGGTGTTCATCAATATTTTAAAAGACTTTCTGATTTAGAAAAATTAATTCGATTACCAGGTAAATTTAAGTATTTTGAACATAACGTAGCTGCACATTCTTTTAAAGTCACTAAAATTGCCCAATACTTAGCAACCGTTGAAGAGTACCATGGTAATACAATTGATTGGAAAAGTTTATATGAGAAAGCTTTGAACCATGACTTTGCAGAGGTATTTACTGGAGATATTAAGACACCTGTCAAATATGCAAGAACGGAATTGAAGATGTTATTCTCACAAGTCGAAGAAGAAATGGTGAATACTTTTATTAATGAGGAAATCCCAGAAGCGTATCAAGATATTTATCGCAAACGACTTCAAGAAGGTAAAGATGATTCTTTAGAAGGACAGATTTTATCAGTCGCAGATAAAATTGATTTACTTTATGAAACATTTGGCGAAATTCAAAAACGTAATCCAGAATCTTTATTCTTTGAAATTTATGAAAATAGTTTAGAAACCATTATTCAGTTTGATCATTTAAGTTCAGTACAAGACTTTATCGATAATGTCATACCTGAAATGTTAACTGAGAACTTTATTCCAAGAGCTGAATTACGTGAAACAACGATGGCCATATTAAATCGTAGAAATGGGTGAAAGAAATGATTTGGTATGCTTTAGCCGCCTTTTTTCCATGTGTATTAGTCGTATTATTTAGTGTGGTTACGAGAAGTAAGTGGGTAGGCGTACTTGTAACATTGATATTAATAGCCACATCGATTTATAAAGGCTTCTTCCATAATGAATGGATTATCTTTATAGATGTGGTGTCATTATTAGCTGGGTACGTCATTATAGACAAGTTAGAATTTCATAAACACCAAGACTGATACTTTATAAACAGATAAATTGAATTTAGTAATGAGTTGTTTTATATTAATTTTACATTTAAAAGAAATTAATACAGATAGATGGGACCTCTAGGTTAAAATGCTTTAACTTTAGGCTCATCTCTTTTTATATTTGAATGATTGAGTAAGGAAGATACAAACGTAAGCGAACAAACGTTTGTATTTTTCTTTATACTTTTGCTAAAATAAGCTTAAGTAAGAATACTTTTCAAAGAATAGGAAATAACAGTAGTAAGCATAAATTGAGGAGGCGCTTGTAAGAATGGTGGAACACTATCCATTTAAATTGAATTCTGAGTTTGATCCGCAAGGGGACCAACCTCAAGCGATTGAAAAGATTGCCAAAGGCGTTAAAGAAGGTAAACGTCATCAAACATTGCTTGGCGCTACCGGTACAGGTAAAACGTTCACCATGAGTAATGTAATTAAAGAAGTTGGGAAACCAACTTTAATTATTGCCCATAATAAAACATTGGCTGGCCAATTATACAGTGAGTTTAAAGAGTTCTTCCCTGAGAATAGAGTGGAGTACTTCGTAAGTTATTATGACTATTATCAACCTGAAGCTTATGTGCCTTCTACGGATACTTTTATTGAAAAAGATGCATCGATTAATGACGAAATCGACCAATTACGTCACTCTGCTACAAGTGCACTATTTGAACGTGATGATGTTATTATTATCGCCAGTGTAAGTTGTATTTATGGTTTAGGTAATCCAGAAGAATATAAGGACTTAGTAGTGAGTGTACGTGTAGGAATGGAAATGGATCGTAGTGAATTGCTACGTAAATTAGTCGACGTACAATACTCTAGAAATGATATCGATTTCCAACGAGGTACGTTTAGAGTACGCGGTGACGTTGTTGAAATTTTCCCAGCGTCACGTGAAGAAATGTGTATACGTGTAGAATTCTTTGGCGACGAAATTGATCGTATTCGCGAAGTGAATTACCTAACAGGCGAAGTCATTCGTGAAAGAGAACACTTCGCTATTTTCCCAGCCTCTCACTTCGTTACGCGTGAAGAGAAAATGAAAATAGCTATCGAGCGTATTGAAAAAGAATTAGAAGAACGTTTAAAAGAATTAAAAGATGAAAATAAACTATTAGAAGCACAACGTTTAGAACAACGTACAAATTATGACTTAGAAATGATGCGTGAAATGGGCTTTTGTTCGGGCATTGAAAATTACTCTGTTCATTTAACATTACGACCACCTGGTTCTACACCTTACACCTTACTGGATTATTTCGGTGATGACTGGTTAGTGATGATAGATGAATCACACGTAACGTTACCGCAAATTAGAGGGATGTTTAATGGTGACCAAGCACGTAAAAAAGTGTTGGTAGATCATGGTTTCCGTTTACCAAGCGCGATGGATAACCGCCCACTTAAATTTGAAGAGTTTGAACAAAAAACAAACCAATTGGTATATGTGTCAGCTACACCAGGTCCATATGAAATTGAACATACGGATGAAATGGTTGAACAAATTATTCGTCCTACTGGCTTATTAGATCCTAAAATTGATGTACGTCCAACGAAAAATCAAATTGATGATTTATTAGGTGAAATTCAAGAAAGAATTGATAGAGATGAACGTGTATTAGTGACGACATTAACTAAAAAAATGAGTGAAGATTTAACGACATACATGAAAGAAGCGGGTATCAAAGTTAACTACTTACACTCAGAAATTAAAACGCTAGAACGTATTGAAATTATTCGTGACTTGCGTATGGGTACATACGATGTTGTCGTAGGTATTAACTTGTTAAGAGAAGGTATCGATATTCCTGAAGTATCACTTGTGGTTATTTTAGATGCCGATAAAGAAGGCTTCTTGCGTTCTAACCGTTCATTAATTCAGACTATCGGTCGTGCTGCGCGTAATGATAAAGGTGAAGTCATTATGTATGCTGACAAGATGACGGATTCAATGCAGTATGCGATTGATGAAACACAGCGTCGTCGTGAAATTCAAATGGCTCATAATGAAAAATATGGCATCACACCGAAAACAATTAATAAAAAAATTCATGATGTTATTAGTGCTACTGTGGAAAATGATGAAACAAACGAAAAACAACAAATAGAAGTACCTAAGAAAATGACTAAGAAAGAACGTCAAAAAACAATTGAAAATATAGAAAAAGAAATGAAAAAAGCAGCTAAAGACTTAGACTTTGAGAGAGCAACAGAATTGAGAGATATGTTATTTGAATTAAAAGCAGAAGGGTGACAGATAAATGAAGGGACCAAGTATCGTAGTTAAAGGTGCGAGAGCACACAATTTAAAAAATATTGATATTGAACTTCCTAAAAATAAATTAATTGTTATGACGGGATTATCTGGTTCAGGTAAATCATCACTTGCCTTTGATACGATTTATGCAGAAGGTCAACGTCGATATGTAGAATCTTTAAGTGCCTATGCACGCCAATTTTTAGGCCAAATGGATAAACCAGATGTAGATACTATTGAAGGTTTATCTCCTGCCATTTCGATTGACCAAAAAACAACAAGTAAGAATCCACGTTCAACTGTAGCCACTGTAACTGAAATTTATGATTACATTCGTTTACTTTATGCACGTGTAGGTAAAGCGTACTGTCCTTATCACAACATTGAAATCGAATCACAAACTGTTCAACAAATGGTAGACCGCATTTTAGAGCTTGAAGAACGCACTAAAATTCAAATTTTAGCGCCAGTGATTTCTCATAGAAAAGGTAGTCATGAGAAATTAATTGAAGATATTGGTAAAAAAGGCTATGTACGTTTACGTGTTGACGGCGAAATCGTCGATGTGAATGAAGTGCCAGAATTAGATAAGAATAAAAATCATACAATTGAAGTTGTTGTAGACCGTTTAGTTGTAAAACCAGGTATTGAATCACGTTTAGCTGATTCGATTGAAACAGGTTTAGAATTAGCGGAAGGCAATATTACAATAGATGTTATTGACGGTGAAGACCTTAAATTCTCTGAGAACCATGCTTGTCCAATTTGTGGCTTTTCAATAGGCGAATTAGAACCTAGAATGTTTAGTTTCAACAGTCCATTTGGTGCTTGTCCAACATGTGGTGGGTTAGGGCAACGTTTAACAGTCGATGTGGACTTAGTTGTTCCTGATCAAAATAAAAGCTTAAACGAAGGTGCCATTGAACCTTGGGAACCGACAAGTTCTGACTTTTATCCCACATTATTAAAACGTGTCTGTGAAGTTTACAAAATTAATATGGATAAACCGTATAAGAAATTAACAGATAGACAAAAAGATATTCTAATGAATGGTTCTGGCGATAAACAAATAGAATTTTCATTCCATAGTCGTAACGGTGGTACACGCCATAGAAAAATGAAATTTGAAGGTGTATTGCCTAACATTGATCGTCGCTATCATGAATCACCTTCAGAATACACACGTGAAGTCATGAGTAAATATATGACAGAATTACCATGTGAAACTTGTCACGGTAAACGTTTAAGTAAAGAAGCCTTATCTGTTTACGTAGGCGGTTATAACATTGGTGAAGTTGTAGAATACTCTATTAATAATGCTTTACAGTTCTATGAAAATATCGAATTATCAGAACAAGACAAAGCGATAGCGAATCAAATTTTAAAAGAAATTATTTCTCGTTTATCATTCTTAAATAACGTCGGCTTAGAATATTTAACATTAAATCGTTCATCAGGTACGTTATCAGGTGGGGAAGCGCAACGTATTCGCTTAGCTACACAAATTGGTTCACGTTTAACTGGCGTACTTTATGTGTTAGATGAACCTTCTATCGGCTTACATCAACGTGATAATGATAGATTAATCGGTACTCTAAAAGAAATGCGTGATTTAGGCAATACACTGATTGTTGTCGAACATGATGACGATACTATGAGAGCGGCAGATTATCTTGTAGACGTTGGTCCCGGCGCAGGTAATCACGGCGGTGAGATTGTCTCAAGTGGTACACCAACTAAAGTTATGAAAGATAAGAAATCATTAACTGGTCAATATTTAAGTGGTAAAAAACGTATAGATGTACCTGAACATCGTCGTGAAATTACTGATAGAAAAATTAGCATTAAAGGCGCACGTAGTAACAACTTAAAAGGTGTAGACGTAGATCTACCATTATCTGTGATGACAGTAGTGACAGGTGTATCTGGTTCAGGTAAAAGTTCATTAGTAAATGAAGTACTATATAAATCTTTAGCACAAAAAATTAATAAATCTAAAGTGAGACCTGGTGAACACGATGCAATTGAAGGTATTGATCAATTAGATAAAATTATCGACATCGACCAATCTCCAATTGGTAGAACGCCTCGTTCAAACCCGGCGACTTATACTGGTGTATTTGACGATATTCGCGATGTCTTTGCGCAAACAAACGAAGCTAAAATTCGTGGTTATCAAAAAGGACGTTTCAGTTTCAACGTGAAAGGTGGCCGTTGTGAAGCTTGTAAAGGCGACGGTATTATCAAAATTGAAATGCATTTCTTACCTGATGTGTACGTACCTTGCGAAGTGTGTGATGGTAAACGTTATAATCGTGAAACTTTAGAAGTCACATACAAAGGTAAAAATATTGCAGATGTATTAGAAATGACAGTAGAAGAAGCAACTTATTTCTTTGAAAATATTCCTAAAATACATCGCAAATTACAAACACTCGTAGATGTAGGTTTAGGCTATATCACATTAGGTCAACAAGCTACTACACTTTCTGGTGGGGAAGCACAACGTGTGAAATTAGCATCAGAATTGCATAAACGTTCTACTGGTCGTTCAATTTATATCCTAGATGAACCAACAACTGGTTTACACGTAGATGATATTAGTAGATTATTGAAAGTGTTAAACCGACTTGTTGAAAATGGTGACACAGTAGTCATCATTGAACATAACTTAGATGTGATTAAAACTGCAGATCATATTATCGATTTAGGTCCTGAAGGCGGTGAAGGTGGCGGTACTATCGTAGCTACCGGTACACCTGAAGAAATTGCTCAAGTCGAAGCGTCTTACACTGGTAAATATTTAAAACCCGTGCTTGAACGTGACTCAGTCGAATAAATATGCCACAACGCGCACAGAGTGGCTAAGTAAAAAGTAAATATATATTAGTGGTCTTTCCTATATAAAGTGATGGAAGTAAAGCGAAGAAATGATAGGGAATATTGATTTCTTCGATGCTATAGTAGTGCTTCTAACCTTTAAAATAGGGAAGACTTTTTTATTTGTTTAGAGCTTGAACAAACAAATTCACCTCCAAAGCGACATTTTTATATTAATAGTGACTTCATTTTTGATATGATAGTAAATGAATTCAAGTGAAAATTTTGAGGTGAACTCATGTTAACGACAGAGAAATTAGTCAAAATATTAAATTTAGAACTGTTTACTGGGGAAAAAGGATTACATAAACATATTAAAAATACGGATATATCACGTCCTGGTTTGGAAATGGCTGGATATTTTTCACATTATGCGGCTGATAGAATCCAATTATTAGGAACAACTGAATTATCTTTCTATAATTTATTGCCAGATGAAGAACGACAAGGACGTATGCGCAAATTATGCCGTCCAGAAACACCAGCAATCATTGTGACAAGGGGACTAGAACCACCTCAAGAATTAATCGAAGCAGCTCAAGAAATGGATACCCCATTAATTGTTTCTAAAGATGCCACAACAAGTTTGATGAGTCGTTTAACTACGTTTCTTGAACATGAGCTAGCACAGAGCACATCGTTGCACGGGGTATTAGTCGATGTATATGGAGTAGGTGTGTTAATCACTGGAGATTCAGGTATTGGTAAAAGTGAAACAGCATTAGAGTTAGTGAAACGTGGCCACCGCTTAGTAGCCGATGATAATGTTGAAATTCGTCAAATTACTAAAGGTGAACTCATCGGTACACCACCGAAATTAATTGAACATTTGCTTGAAATTCGTGGCCTCGGTATTATCAATGTTATGACATTGTTTGGCGCAGGGTCTATTTTGACGGAAAAGCAAATCCGCTTAAATATTAATTTGGAAAATTGGAACAAAGATAAATTATACGACCGCGTTGGTTTGAACGAAGAAACTTTAAAAATTCTTGATACTGAAATTACTAAAAAAACCGTTCCAGTACGTCCGGGTAGAAACGTAGCTGTAATCATAGAAGTGGCTGCTATGAACTACCGTTTAAATATTATGGGTATCAATACGGCTGAAGAATTTAACCAACGCTTAAATGAAGAAATTTTAAGAAAAGGTAATCAAAGCAAGGAGAAGTAAGACATGATGTTTAATTTGAATTATATTGATCCAACTGCTTTTCACTTAGGACCTTTAGCTATTAAGTGGTATGGGATAATTATCGCCGTAGGTATTCTTATCGGTTATTTTATAGCCCAGGAAAGTTTGAAGCATGTTGGTTTACATAAAGATACATTAGTCGATGTCATTTTTTATAGTGCTATCTTTGGATTTTTAGTTGCACGTATTTATTTTGTGATTTTCCAATGGCCTTATTATATGGAGAATCCTGCAGAAATTCCTAAGATTTGGCACGGTGGTATCGCGATACATGGTGGTTTAATAGGTGGATTTATTACGGGAATAATTGTATGTAAGATAAAGAATTTAAATCCATTTCAAATTGGAGATATCGTAGCACCAAGTATTATTTTAGCGCAAGGCATCGGACGTTGGGGCAATTTCATGAATCATGAAGCGCATGGGGGGCCGGTTTCTAGAACGTTTTTAGAACATTTACATATTCCTGAGTTTATTATTCGTAATATGTATGTTGAAGGTGTTTATTATCATCCAACATTTTTATATGAATCGATTTGGGATGTACTAGGATTTATTATCCTAATGACGATTAGAAAGCATCTTCGTGTAGGTGAAACATTCGCACTTTATTTAATCTGGTATTCAATTGGCCGTTTCTTTGTAGAAGGTTTAAGAACAGACAGTTTAATGTTAACGAGTCATATACGTGTTGCTCAATTAGTATCTGTTATCCTAATTATTGTAGGACTTATCTTAATTGTTTATAGACGTTTGAAACACCCCCCCCCAATTTATAAAGAAGCAGGACCATTAAGTTGGCCTAACAGTAAGGTGAACGCGAAATAATGCGACGTTTAACCCAGATAACAAGACAGGCGGTAAATCCATTATGGCGTATTTACCGCTTTGTCAGTTTTCCAAAGACCTTTAGAAATACGTTAATCATTGAGCTATGTCGCTACATACCTAACTTAAAGTTGAAACGATGGATTTATATTCATTTTTTGAAAATGAAGATCGGCAAACAGACCGCAATTGCTTATAAAGTGATGATGGATATTTTCCATCCTCAATTAATATCCATTGGCAATAATTGTGTAATTGGTTATAATACTACAATATTAACGCATGAAGTATTAGCAGAAGAATATCGTTATGGTCCAGTAAAGATCGGACATAACACTTTAATAGGCGCTAATACTACCATTTTGCCAGGTATTCATATTGGACATAATGTAACAGTGAAAGCCGGCACTATAGTGTCTAAAGATATTCCAGATAACGCGATTGTATATGGAAATCCAATGCACATACAATATAAATAGAAAGAGAGGTGACAAAGTATGGCACAAAAGAACAATAATGTAATATCAATGGTATTTGATGAAGACTTCTATCGAAAAATGGCAGATCAAAAATTTAAACAACAAGATTATAAAAAAGCAGCGGAGTACTATAAAAAAGTGCTTGATTTGTCACCAGATGATTTTGATATTCAATTAAACTATACGCATTGTCTTACTAAAATGAATTTAGGTAGCCAAGCTGAAAAGCTTTTTTACGAGAATATTATTAAAAGAAACCATGTAGAAGAAAGTTATTACCAATTAAGTGAATTAAACATCGAACTTAATGAGCCAAACAAGGCCTTCTTGTTTGGTATTAATTATGTGATTTTGACTGAAGATAAAGAGTATAGAGCAGAATTAGAAAAAACATTCGAAGTGTCTTATATAAGTGAAGAAAAAATTGAATTAGAAGCACAGTTATTTGCAACACAATTGTTATTCCAATATTTATTTTCACAAGGACGTTTAGAAGAAGCACGCGCATACATATTGCAACAAGATGAAGGCATCCAAGAACATCGCGTCGTGCGTAATTTATTAGCGATGTGTTATTTGTACTTAAGTGAATACGAAACGGCTAAAGAATTATTTGAAACACTCTTAAGTGAAGATAATTCAGATGTGCATGCCTTATGCCACTATACGTTGTTGCTCTATAACACAAATGAAACTGAAAAATATCAAAAGTATTTAAAGATTTTAAGCAAAGTTGTACCAATGAACGATGATGAAAGTTTCAAATTAGGTATCGTCTTAAGTTATTTAAAACAATATGAAGCGTCTCAACAACTTTTATTACCACTGTATAAAAAGGGCAAGTTCGCTTCAATTCAAATGTTTAACGCTTTAAGCTTTAACTATTATTACCTTGGAAATAAAGAACAAAGTGAATTATTCTGGGACAAGCTGTTACAGATTTCTAAAGTGGATGTTGGTTACGCGCCATGGGTAATAGAAGAAAGTAAACAAATATTTGATCAGAAAATTCAACCACTATTAATGGACGATGATAGCCATTATAGATTATATGGTGTCTTCTTATTGAATCAGTTAAATGGTAAGGAAATTCTTATGACTGAAGAAATTTGGTCAGTTCTTGAAACGATGAATGATTATGAAAAACTGTACTTAACTTATTTAGTACAAGGACTTCACTTGAATAAATTAGATTTTATTCATCGTGGTTTACTCAAACTTTACAATAATAAAGAATTACGTCAAGATACAGAGCTGTTTATAAGTTGGATTGATAAAGGCGAAGGATTAATTGCAAATGAAGTAGATTTAAGTGACGTAGATAGATACGTGGCAGCACATGTCTACCTTTATCATCGATACTACGACACCCATATGACTAAAAAAGAAATAATAGAATTGTTTAATACTTCAAAATACAAGCTAGATAGCGCGATTAATCAGTTATTGAGCATATAAATTTAAGAAATGACTATTATAATATATAATGCGCATGATAATAAAAACGTAGGAGGCATAAAAATGACTGAAGTAAACTATGATGTTGCGATTATCGGTGCTGGACCCGCTGGTATGACTGCAGCAGTTTATGCATCACGTGCAAACTTAAGCACTGTTATGATTGAAAGAGGAATGCCAGGTGGCCAAATGGCTAACACAGAAGAAGTAGAAAACTTCCCAGGTTTTGAAATGATTACTGGTCCAGATTTATCAACTAAAATGTTCGAACATGCGAAAAAATTTGGCGCTGAATACCAATACGGCGATATTAAATCTATTGAAGATAAAGGTGACTACAAAGTTATTAATTTAGGTAACAAAGAAATCACAGCGCATGCTGTTATTATATCAACTGGTGCAGAATATAAAAAAATCGGCGTACCTGGTGAACAAGAACTAGGCGGACGTGGCGTAAGTTACTGTGCTGTATGTGATGGCGCATTCTTTAAAAATAAAAACTTATTCGTAATCGGCGGCGGTGACTCTGCAGTTGAAGAAGGCGCTTTCCTAACTAAATTCGCAGATAAAGTTACAATTGTGCACCGTAGAGACGAATTAAGAGCTCAAAAAATATTACAAGATCGTGCATTTAAAAATGAAAAAATCGACTTCATTTGGAGCCACACATTAAAATCAATTAATGAAAAAGATGGTAAAGTAGGTTCCGTTACACTAGTATCTACGAAAGATGCCTCAGAACAAACATTAGATGCTGACGGTGTATTTATCTATATCGGAATGAAACCATTAACTGCACCATTCAATAACTTAGGTATCACAAATGACATGGGTTATATCGTTACTAAAGACGACATGACAACATCTGTCCCTGGTATTTTTGCAGCTGGAGACGTTAGAGACAAAGGTCTACGTCAAATTGTAACTGCGACAGGCGACGGTAGTATTGCTGCTCAAAGTGCAATCGACTACATTGAAGAATTAAAAGATAAAGCAGAAGCGTAAGCATAGAATCAAGCTAGGATAATGCCTCAATGAACTTTTCATGAATGGCATTGTTCTAGCTTTTTTATTTGAAAATGAAACCCCAAAAAACAAAACTATCTCGTTAGTTACGTTCCCTTAAACATATGATATTATGAAAGTAAATAGATACTTATGCATACATATTAGATATAAACATAGACTAACTGGGCGGTGTTCATAATGATAAATCAAACAAATAATGAAACAAGTGAAAAAATTAGCAAAAGTGAATTATTAGTAGTGACCGGATTATCAGGCGCAGGTAAATCTGTAGTCATTCAATGTTTAGAAGATATAGGTTTCTTCTGTGTAGACAATTTACCACCGATTTTATTGCCGAAATTTGTTGAATTAATGGAACAAGGAAACCCATCATTACAAAAAGTAGCGATAGCTATTGATTTACGAGGTAAAGAATTATTTACGTCATTAGTAGAAGAAATTGATGCTATAAAAAGTCGCAACGACGTCATCGTTGACGTGATGTTTTTAGAAGCAGATACTGAAAAACTCATTTCTAGATATAAAGAATCTCGTCGTGCTCACCCATTAAATGAAAATGGCCAAATGTCACTTATCGATTCTATTCTTGAAGAAAGACAACTGCTTTCTAGAATTCGTACTTTTGCAAATTACATTGTAGATACAACCAACTTAACAATTAAAGAATTAAAAGACAGAGTTAAAAAGAAATTTAAGGATGAAAACTTTAAGTCATTTAGTATCAATGTGACAAGTTTTGGTTTTAAACATGGTATTCAAATGGATGCAGATTTAGTATTTGATGTGCGATTTTTACCTAACCCATATTATGTAGAAGACTTGAGACCGATGACAGGGGAAGACGAAGCTGTTTACAATTATGTTATGAAGTGGAAAGAGACAGAAATATTCTTTGAAAAGTTAATGGACTTACTAAAATTCATGATTCCAGGGTATAAAAAAGAAGGAAAAGCTCAGTTAGTTATTGCGATAGGTTGTACAGGCGGACAACATCGTTCAGTAGCGCTAGCTAAGCGTATTGGTCAAGAACTTGACGAAATCTTTGATTATAATGTTTATGTTCATCACAGAGATGCACATATTGAAAGTGGCGTGAAAAAATGAAACAGTTAAAAGTCGTACTTATAGGTGGGGGGACAGGCCTATCAGTATTAGCTAGAGGATTAAGAGAATATCCCATTGATATCACAGCTATCGTTACGGTAGCCGATGATGGGGGAAGCACGGGGAAGATTCGAAATGAAATGGATATCCCTGCGCCAGGAGATATTCGTAATGTAATCGCAGCACTTAGTGATGCAGAACCGATATTAGAAGAATTATTCCAATATCGCTTTGAAGAACATCAAATTGAAGGTCATTCACTTGGGAACCTTTTATTAGCAGCACTCACTAATATTAAAAATGACTTTGGTCATGCGGTTAAAGAATTAAGTAAAATCTTAAATATTAAAGGGAAAGTTATTCCATCTACAAATACTAACGTCATGTTAAATGCCGTTTTAGAAGATGGAGAAATTGTAAAAGGGGAATCTAAAATTCCTCAAAAAAATAAAAAAATTGAGCGTGTATACTTAGAACCGCCGAATGTTGAACCTATGGAAGAAGCCATAGAGGCCCTTGATGAAGCGGATTTAATTGTGTTAGGCCCAGGTTCTCTCTACACTAGTGTCATCTCTAATTTATGTGTAAAAGGAATGTCTGACGCTATTTTGAGTTCGAAAGCGCCTAAACTCTATATTGCTAATATCATGACACAACCAGGGGAAACAAATAATTATGATGTTTTAGATCATATCAATGCTATTCATGACCATGCTGGTAAGCAGTTCATTGATTATGTGATTTGTAGCGATGAGAAATATGATGAACAAATTTTACAACATTATAAAAATCGCAATGCCCAACCAGTAGTTATGAACGAGGATGATTTAACTAAGAATAATATTAAGATTATTACGTCTTCTAATTTAGTAGAGGTATATGATCAGCATTTGGTGCGTCATAATACTAAAGTACTCGCTAAATTAATCTATGACTTAGCACTTGAATTAACAAGTACAATTCAATTTAAACCTAAGAAGTAGTATATCGTTTTTGCACTTTGAAAATTATGATACAATAGAGAGCGTGTGTTTATAAACGATTAATTATGATAACTTAATGAATTTTGGAATGTTAATTACATATATTTATGACAATGATTGGAAAGGAAGGGAAATAAGGCGATGAGTTTTGCATCAGATATGAAAAATGAACTAACACGTATAGAAGTAGATGAAAGCAACGCTAAAGCGGAACTTAGCGCATTAATCCGTATGAACGGTGCCCTTAGTCTATCTAATCAACAATTTGTAATTAATGTTCAAACTGAAAATGCGACAACAGCCCGTCGTATTTACTCATTAATTAAACGAATATTTAATGTTGAAATTGAAATATTAGTACGTAAGAAAATGAAATTAAAGAAAAATAATATTTATATTTGTCGTACTAAAGTAAGAGCCAGAGAAATTCTAGATGAACTTGGAATATTAAAAAATGGTATATTTGTACATGATATTGACGCGAGTATGATTAAAGATGACGAAATGCGTAGAAGTTATTTACGTGGTGCGTTTTTAGCAGGTGGTTCTGTAAATAATCCAGAAACCTCTTCTTACCATCTTGAAATATTTTCCCAATATGAGAATCATTCCGAAGGTTTAACCAAGCTAATGAATAGTTATGGCTTAAATGCTAAACACTTAGAACGTAAAAAGGGAAGTATAGCTTACTTAAAAGAAGCAGAAAAAATCTCAGAATTTCTTAGCTTAATAGGTGGTTATCAAGCACTATTAAAATTTGAAGATGTGCGCATAGTTAGAGATATGAGAAACTCAGTAAACCGCTTAGTAAACTGTGAAACTGCTAATTTAAATAAAACGGTAAGTGCAGCGATGAAACAGGTACAAAGCATCCAACTTATCGATGAAGAAATTGGTATTGAAAATCTTCCAGATCGCTTAAGAGAAATTGCAAAATTACGTGTAGAACATCAAGAAATTTCATTAAAAGAACTAGGAGAAATGGTTTCAACAGGACCTATTTCGAAATCAGGCGTCAACCATCGTTTGAGAAAATTAAACGAACTTGCTGACAAAATACGTAGTGGCGAGAAAATAGAATTATAAATATGAAGAAAGGTATTTTTGAAGATTAGTCAAAAATACCTTTTTATTATATAGTAGAATGTTGTTGAATAAAAAGCATAGAAGGAAATCAAGATTAAAAATCTGATTTCCTTCCTGTTATTTAGCACAATAAATATTTTTTATATATTAATCTAAACTTGTTTTTAACTTATTAATTTAATGCCTCTAATATTTCTTGCTTATTAGACCATTTAAGAATTGAAACACCTTCATAGTCAGCAGCCTGTTTTACCCGAGAGGAAACACTATTTTCGATATCATTTGCAATTATAAACATTTGAGATTCTAGGTTATTTCTATGAGGTCTGTTAGGCTTTACATCTCTATAAGCAAAAGCATCAGAAGTTATTTTATTAAAATCTAAATTATTTGCAAAATTTAGAAGTTTTTCAGGCTTATTTTTTTTAGCAGGCAAAATAAAATCTATAGTATATTTAATACCTGACTCTCCAGCTACGGCAACATTCGCTGTACCAGTTATATCTTCATTGAATAAAAAGTCGAAAACTTCTTCATAAAATAGACTTGAAACATTTGATTTGCTTGTTAAAGTTAAATCATAAATTTTTAAAATTCCTTGAATTAAATTATGTTTAGATTGGGCAAAAGTATCGTTTTGGACATAGGATATTATCTCATCGTCATCCAATGTCAAATTAAATTGATTCATAATTGAACTAATTAATTTTTGTCTAGCTTTAGTATTAATATCAATACCAAACATTTTTAGCTCATTTAACGTTAAGCCATCATCAGAAAGTAGTAATTCATTATTATTAATTATATCTACATATATTCTAATGTAATCATTTAAATGATTTTTAAAAGGAGTGGTGATTTCAGTAGAGCCATCAAGCTTTTTATAGCTATAACGTTGTTTGAGCCAATTAAAATATTCATCCATTTTTTGCTCAATAATTTCCACTTTGATCACTCCTTTTTTATTATAATAACTTTGGAATAATTATAGCATTTTTGTGATTAATATTTGTATAATCCATAAAGAATTCTAAAGAATCCATTAACTCATTTTCCAATGCTTTATTTGATAATTTTGATAAGGGAATAGCTATTCTACCATTATCATATTCTTCTGAAAAAATATGAAGGTGAGGTGTTGGAATTCTAGTATCATTAGGGGGATTAGAGTGATCAGAACAAACGTACCATTAAACTCTTTTCAGTAGCGCTGTGAAGTAGTAATGTTAGATTATATTTATTTCTGTGGCCTTTTCTATTTACTATTAAAGTGAATTTCTCATCTTTATCTATATAATGAATTAATTTATGATTAGACTGTTGCCCAACTCCTGCCAGTTTTATAATTTCTTGTTCAAAATCTTTAATCATCTTTAACAAACGATTATAGCTTTCGTTTTCCATAAATCTATCTCCTTAAAAAATTGTATTAACAGAAAATGAAACAGTTAAATATTCTATTAATATATGATATTAAGATCTTAGCACTATGCTTTTGTATTTAAAGTATTGTTTAATTCTTTAAAAGGGTAACTATTATTTGTATAGAATCGCTATGATTTTCCGAAAAGTATTATCATAAAAGCCCTTAAGTGGTGATTAATAATTTTATTATATAATACAATTATTAATATGTAAGGTAGTTTTGAATTAATTATTACTTATCGAAATTTTTACTTGATAGCTTGAGCAATGGAAGAAATGTTTAAAAAGAGAAGGCGTAAGTACTCAAAAAAGACTCTAAAATTAGTGGGATTTAGCATTTATTTAAAAGGGAAAATAAAATAACAACGTTCTAGTTTAAAAAAGTATGTTTTTATAAACTATTAGTCCCCCCGAAAGGAATCGAACCTTTATTATAAGAACCGGAATCTTATGTGCTATCCATTACACTACGGGGAGAGAATATTAAAAGCCGAATTTCTGTACTATTTGTGATTTTAAAAGTACAATCTGTATGTATGTTTATAGTGTACAAAAAATTAAAAAATAGCGTCAATAGTTAATTTTTGACCATATTTGACTTTTGTTGTAAAATGAGTACAACAGTTAATTACAAGGAGGAAATATAAATGAATTTAATTCCTACAGTTATTGAAACAACAAATCGTGGCGAACGTGCTTATGATATTTATTCACGTTTATTAAAAGACCGTATCATCATGTTAGGTTCAGCAATTGATGATAACGTAGCAAATTCAATTGTATCACAATTATTATTCTTACAAGCTCAAGACTCTGAAAAAGATATTTATCTATATATTAACTCTCCAGGCGGTAGCGTGACTGCTGGATTTGCGATTTATGATACTATTCAACACATCAAACCAGATGTACAAACAATTTGTATCGGTATGGCTGCTTCAATGGGTTCATTCTTATTAGCAGCTGGTGCAAAAGGTAAACGTTTCGCATTACCTAATGCTGAAGTAATGATTCACCAACCATTAGGTGGTGCTCAAGGTCAAGCAACTGAAATCGAAATCGCTGCTAACCATATCTTAAAAACTCGCGAAAAATTAAACAGAATTTTAGCTGAACGTACTGGCCAAAGTATTGAAAAAATCCAAAAAGATACTGATCGTGATAACTTCTTAACAGCTGATGAAGCTAAAGAATATGGTTTAATTGATAGTGTAATGCAACCTGAAGATCAAAAATAAATAAGTTAAATAAAGATTTAAGAGGGAACGCCGTAACTGGCGCTCCCTCTTTTTTATACTTATCTTGAATTTTTTGACGCTTTCAAAAATAATCTGACTGATACAACTAATAAAAGTATACCTATGATTAGGAAAAATATAGACATTATGATAATGCCTATATTATTTTCAAAAGCAAATATACCATTCAAGATAAGAAATATGCTTGCAATAATGAGCAAAATATAGGTTAACTTGTTGTCATTCATGGTATCAAACTCCTATGTTTATTTGCTAATTAAATCTTCAAGAGCTATCTTCAGGTTAGGATATTTGAAATTAAAATCTAACGCATCAAGTTTATTAGGTAGAACTTTTTGCGTGTCTAATACAACTGTAGACATTTGTCCTAAAGCAGCTCTCATGGCTAAGGCTGGAACCCATGTTTCGTGCGGTCTATGCATAACGCGACCAAGCGTATAACCAAATAAGTTTTGACGTTCAGGTATTGGTGCTGCCATATTGAAAGGTCCTTTAGCAGTTGGCTCATTAATCGTGAATAAAATAGCACGACCTAAGTCCTCAATATGAATCCAAGAATACCATTGACGACCAGAACCTAATTTACCGCCTACATAGAATTTATATGGCAATTTCATCATTGGAAGAGAGCCACCCTCGTCAGATAAAATCATACTAAATCTACCCAACACAACACGAGTACCAAACGCTTCAAATTTTTTAGCAATACGTTCCCATTGATACACTACATCTGATAGGAAATCGAATGGAAGCGTGTGATATTGCTCAGTATATGTGTGATGTAAGCTTGGAGGATAATAGCCCATAGCACTTGCATTAAATAATACTTCAGGCTTTTTAGAGCGATTTTTAAATAAATCAACCAAAGCTTGTGTAGATTGGATACGGCTAATCATAATCGTTTGTTTATATGACTCAGTCCATCGTTTGTTTAATGATGCACCAGCAAGGTTGATGACCACATCAATATCTGGAACTTGTTCTTCCCATCCGTCTTTCGACCAATTTATATATGAAACTTTAGGTTCATCACTTACTTTATCACTACGCGTTAAAATAGTGATATGTGCATCTTGCTTTTTAATTTCTTCAACTAAGTGGCTACCTACCATTCCTGTGCCACCGGTAATAAGATATTGTTTCATGTTTACACCTCGTTTAAATAATTTTTTGATTTTAATAACACACTATTCTGTTCAAATAATGTCCAATGATTAGTCAATAATATGTCATTTCCTAAGCTGTAAACCTGATTATTTCTCGAAAAATTTAAGATATAATAAAGGAGAACCTTCGCATACTATTAACATCTTTCAATTAATATTAGTATACCCATAATTAGCGAAGGTCAATTTTGACTCCCTTTAGTAATGACCCATACGTTAATCGTATGGGTTTATTGTATATCTATTATAGTACTAATAAAAAATTTTTAGGAACAATATGATTAAAGGAATAAAAATTATTGATAATAGTAAAAAATCAAAAGAAGATGTTTTATCTTCATCATAATGGTCATTATTTATCATCATTGACTTAAGTTTAGTCTTACTTGTAGTGCTATTATCAAAGCCTTCTTTTGAAAAGTTTTCATGCATTCTTATCACGCTTTCAAATTTAGAAATAGATAACTTATTTAAATTTAGTGTTTGTAAGTACTTATGATGTTATCATATATAAGAGATTATATATGATATTTATTTTACAACTTAATTCTTTCGATATGATTTTTTTAGATAAATGCTGTAAAATTATATGCTACATTCATAGAAATACACCACTAAGTTTCAATGTGGAGCATCATAAGACTTGGAAAAACAAAAATTAAGATGACGGAGGCAGACAATTAAAAATGAGTAGTATTTCAAAAATTATCAGTACAATTGTCATTTTACTTTTACTTATAGGACTAGTTTTTGCTATTTTCTCATTTGTAGACAATTCAAAACGTGGAAGTGAACGTTTAAGTAATCAAACTACAGAAAAGCATAAAGATAGCGATAAAAAAGATGATAAGAAAGATAAGAAAGATAAGAAAGATAAGAAAGATAAAAAGGATAAAGATAGTGACAAAAAAGATAAATCTAAAGATAAGTCAGATAGTAAAAAAGGAACTCAATCAAATGAAGATAATTCAACGCCAAACAATGAACAGTACAATGCAGATGTTGTTAATCAAGGCAATGTAGGAACGCGACAAGCACCTAAAACACAAGAAACCCAACAAGCTACACCATCTTCACAACAAAACACGCCACAAACACCACGTACAAGAGAATCAACGAATGATTCTAAGACTAAACAACAACAATCAACTCAGAACACTACACAAAATAAACAAACAGATACTCAAGAACAACCAACACAGGAACGAGAAGATAACGAAAATAATCCTTCTCAATCTAATACTACACATTCAGGTTCAGCCTCAAATAGTAATAGCAATAACAACAATAATGATGCAACAACTAATCAGTCATCGCCTAGAACGAATCAAGCACCAAGCACTAATAATACACAACAAGCGAATACACAAGAAGCTTCAACTCAACAAAGATCAACTCAACAGTCGGTACAACGTAGTACTGCACAATCTCAAAATCAGAGTCAACAATCACAGTCATCAAATGAAAATGATAACAATTAAGTAAGTTAAAGAAACGCCCTTCAACGTAAAAAATTGGAGGGCGTTTTTTGTATGATAATTCAATATTAATACCAAATAGCATGTATATGCGTTTCTAGTTAGAACATCCAATTAAGTAAAAAAGTTAATAAGATTGAAAGAATTACAGAAATAAAAATAGAAGAAAGACAACCAAAAGGACAACCACAACCATATCGATAATGAATAGGTGAAGAATTTTCAAAGTCATCTCTTTCATTTCTAAAATAGTTATCATCTTTATATCTTTGATCAGATGGGTCAATGACCTCAACTTTATCTCGTTCTTCTTGACTCACGTTTAGCCCCCTCCTCATATGTTTACTTTATTTTAAACTAAAAATATTAGAAAAATAAAATAAAAACAATTCGCATAAAAAATTAAAAGGGAGGGTAATATTTTAAAATAAGAAGATTTTAACACCTAAATATGGACAAAAAATATTCCGATTATACTCTTTCGGAATAATTTTACAGATAATTTAAAATATTAGAGTTTTTCTCTTGCAATTTCATAAGCACAATAGTACTATTGCAAGTGTAAAGAGGTTAGATTTTGTCCCACGCGGGACACAAAAAGTCAAACCGGTTTTTTATACTATTGGTTACCTTTGATAAATAAAGGAGGAAGGTAGTAGTGAAAGACTTGATTAAAATTCAACAAAAGCTGATACCTGATTTAATAGATAAAATGTATCGACGCTTTTCTATCTTAACTACTATCTCAAATAATCAGCCAGTAGGTAGACGAAGTTTAAGTGAGCATATGGATATTACAGAGCGTGTTTTAAGATCTGAAACAGATATGTTAAAAAAGCAAGATCTTATTCAAGTTAAATCAACAGGTATGGAGATTACAGACGAAGGTACTGAAGTTTTAAACCAACTCAATGATTACTTCAATGTTTATAGTGATGATAATCAACTCGCTGCTCAGATTAAAACGGCATATAACATCAAAGAAGTTCATGTCGTACCTGGAGACGCTGATAATCACGAGAATGTAAAAGCTGAAATGGGCCGACAAGCTGGCCAGTTATTGGAAAGTATATTGTATGAAGATGCAATTGTATCAGTAACAGGTGGATCTACAATGGCTAATGTTAGTCGAGCGATGCACTTATTACCATTCAATGTTTTCTTTGTCCCAGCTCGAGGCGGTCTTGGTGAGAATGTTATTTATCAAGCCAACACAATTTCAGCAAGTATGGCTCAACAAACTGGTGGTTATTACACGACACTATATGTGCCTGATAATGTAAGTGAATCAACTTATAACACATTGTTGATGGAACCTCCTGTCGTACATACATTAGATAAAATCAAGCAAGCAAATATAACAATTCACGGTATTGGTGATGCGCTGAAGATGGCGCATCGTAGACAATCGTCTGATGAGGTGATTGAAAGACTTCAACATCACCAAGCCGTTGCTGAAGCTTTCGGTTACTATTTTGACGCTCAAGGAAAGGTTGTTTATAAAGTAAAGACAATCGGTTTACAACTTGAGGATTTAGAAACGAAAGAATTTATATTCGCTGTTGCCGGGGGTAAATCCAAAGGCGAAGCAATTAAAGCTTACCTAAGTATTGCTCCTAAAAACACGGTATTGATTACTGATGAAGCAGCAGCAAAAGTAATATTAAATAAGTAATAAAAAGTTAATAACTTTTTAAATATCATTTTAAAGGAGGCCATTATAATGGCAGTAAAAGTAGCAATTAATGGTTTTGGTAGAATTGGTCGTTTAGCATTCAGAAGAATTCAAGATGTAGAAGGAATTGAAGTAGTAGCAGTAAACGACTTAACTGATGACGAAATGTTAGCTCATTTATTAAAATATGACACTATGCAAGGTCGCTTCACTGGTGAAGTTGAAGTTATCGATGGTGGTTTCCGTGTAAATGGTAAAGAAGTTAAATCTTACGAAGAACCAGATGCAAGCAAATTACCTTGGGGCGATTTAGGTGTTGACGTAGTATTAGAATGTACTGGTTTCTATACTGAAAAAGAAAAAGCAGAAGCTCATATCAATGCAGGAGCTAAAAAAGTATTAATTTCTGCACCAGCTAAAGGTGACGTTAAAACTATCGTATTCAATACTAACCACAAAGACTTAGATGGTTCTGAATCAGTAGTATCAGGTGCTTCATGTACTACTAACTCATTAGCACCAGTTGCTAAAGTATTAAGCGATGAATTCGGTATCGTTGAAGGTTTAATGACAACTATCCACGCTTACACTGGTGACCAAATGACTCAAGATGGTCCACACAGAAAAGGTGACAAACGTCGTGCTCGTGCAGCAGCTCAAAACATCGTACCTAACTCAACAGGTGCAGCGAAAGCTATCGGTAAAGTAATTCCTGAAATCGATGGTAAATTAGATGGTGGTGCACAACGTGTACCTGTAGCAACTGGTTCATTAACTGAAGTAACAGTTGTATTAGAAAAAGACGTTACAGTTGAAGACGTTAACAATGCAATGAAAAACGCTTCAAACGAATCATTCGGTTACACTGAAGACGAAATCGTTTCTTCAGACGTAGTTGGTATGACTTACGGTTCATTATTCGATGCTACACAAACTCGTGTAATGTCAGTAGGTGGCCGTCAATTAGTTAAAGTTGCAGCTTGGTATGACAACGAAATGTCTTACACTGCTCAATTAGTACGTACTTTAGAATATTTAGCAGAATTATCTAAATAATTTAGAAGCCTAGTTAAATTAAACTTGTGCTCAGTACAACTGTCTTTTTAACAATACACTTGTACAAATTATAGAAATAAGTTAGCTTATGAGTAAGCGGGGAGCACTAACGCTTCTCCGCTTATTTTTATATCAATAATTCCTATTAGAGGAGGAAATTATAATGGCAAAAAAAATTGTTTCTGATTTAGATTTAAAAGGAAAAGTTGTTCTTGAACGTGCTGATTTTAATGTACCTTTAAAAGACGGTAAAATCACTAACGATAACCGCATTGTTCAAGCATTACCTACAATTAAGTACATCATTGAACAAGGTGGTAAATTAGTATTATTTTCTCACTTAGGAAAAGTAAAAGAAGAAAGTGATAAAGAAGGTTTAACTTTAAAACCTGTTGCAGATGCATTATCTGAAAAATTAGGGAAAGAAGTCACTTTCGTACCTGAAACTCGTGGTGAAAAATTAGAATCTGCTATTAAAAACTTAAATGAAGGCGATGTATTATTAGTTGAAAATACTCGTTTCGAAGATTTAGATGGCAAAAAAGAATCTAAAAATGATCCTGAATTAGGTAAATATTGGGCTTCATTAGGCGATGTATTTGTAAATGATGCATTCGGTACAGCTCACCGTGAACACGCATCAAACGTAGGTATTTCTACACATTTAGAAACTGCTGCTGGATACTTAATGGAAAAAGAAATTAAATTTATCGGTGGCGTAGTTAATGACCCACATAAACCAGTAGTTGCTATCTTAGGTGGCGCTAAAGTTTCTGATAAAATTGGCGTAATTAAAAACTTAGTGAATATCGCTGATAAAATCCTTATCGGTGGCGGTATGGCGTATACTTTCTTAAAAGCTCAAGGTAAAGAAATTGGTTTATCTTTATTAGAAGAAGATAAAATTGATTTCGCTAAAGAGTTATTAGAAAATAACGGCGATCAAATCGTTTTACCTGTAGATGCTAAAGTAGCTAAAGAATTCTCTAACGACGCTAAGATTACTGAAGTATCTAGTGATGAAATTCCTGCAGACCAAGAAGCAATGGATATTGGTCCTAAAACAGTTGAATTATTCGCTAAAGAATTAGAAGGCGCTCACACAGTAGTATGGAATGGACCAATGGGTGTATTCGAATTCAGTAACTTCGCTCAAGGTACAATCGGCGTATGTAAAGCAATTGCTAACTTAAAAGACGCTACTACTATTATTGGTGGTGGTGACTCAGCAGCTGCAGCAATTTCATTAGGCTTTGAAGATGACTTCACTCACATCTCTACTGGTGGCGGTGCGTCATTAGAATACCTTGAAGGTAAAGAATTACCTGGTATTAAAGCAATTAATGATAAATAATTAAACCTTTGAAAATGAATAACGTTTTTGTCTTTATTTTCACGGGAAAAAGCATTATAGCTAAGATGTTTAGCGAAAATAAATATTCAAAAAAACAATTAATATATAGGAGTGTAATCAATGAGAAAACCAATCATAGCTGGTAACTGGAAAATGAATAAAACAGTTCAAGAAGCTAAAGACTTTGTAAATAATCTACCTGCATTACCTGATGAAAAAGAAGTTGAATCAGTAATTTGCGCACCAACAATTCAATTAGATGCATTAATTTCTCTAGTGAACGATGGTAAAGCAAAAGGATTAAAAATTGGTGCTCAAAACACTTATTTTGAAGATAATGGTGCATACACAGGAGAAACTTCTCCAGTAGCATTAGCTGACTTAGGTGTTAAATATGTTGTCATTGGACACTCAGAACGTCGTGAATTGTTCCACGAAACTGATGAAGATGTTAACAAAAAAGCACACGCTGTTTTTAATCACGGTATGACACCAATTATTTGCGTTGGTGAAACTGATGAAGAACGCGAAAACGGTAAAGCAAATGACGTTGTTAGCAACCAAGTTAAAAAAGCTGTAGAAGGTTTATCTGATGATCAACTTAAAGAAGTTGTTATCGCTTATGAACCAATCTGGGCTATCGGCACTGGTAAATCTGCTACATCTGAAGATGCTAACGAAATGTGTGCACAAGTACGTAAAACAGTTGCAGAAGTTGCTAGCCAAGACGTTGCAGACGCAACACGTATTCAATACGGTGGTAGTGTGAAACCTAACAACGTTAAAGAATACATGGCTCAATCTGATATTGATGGTGCATTAGTTGGTGGCGCATCATTAAAAGTTGAAGATTTTGTACAATTGTTAGAAGGTGCTAAATAATATGGCTAAACAACCAACAGCATTAATCATTTTAGATGGTTTTGCTAACCGAGAAAGTGAACATGGTAACGCTGTAAAACAAGCGCATAAACCTAACTTTGATCGCTATTACAGCAAATACCCAACAACTCAAATTGAAGCAAGTGGTTTAGACGTAGGTCTACCTGAAGGCCAAATGGGTAACTCTGAAGTTGGTCACATGAACATTGGTGCAGGACGTATTGTTTATCAAAGTTTAACTCGTATTAACAAATCAATTGAAGATGGCGAGTTTTACGAGAATGAAGTTTTAAGCAAAGCTGCACAACATGTTAAAGACCATGATTCAGCATTACACATATTTGGTTTATTATCAGACGGTGGTGTGCACAGTCATTATAAACATTTATTTGCATTATTAGAACTTGCTAAACAAAAAGGTTTAGATAAAGTTTACGTACATGCATTCTTAGATGGCCGTGACGTAGATCAAAAATCTGCACTTAAATATATCGAAGAAACTGAAGCTAAGTTTAAAGAATTAAGCTTAGGTCAATTCGCTTCAATCTCAGGTCGTTATTATGCAATGGACCGTGACAAACGTTGGGACCGCGAAGAAAAAGCATACAATGCTATTCGTAATTTCGATGGACCAACTTATGCTTCAGCTAAAGAAGGTGTGGAAGCAAACTACGCTAATGATTTAACAGACGAATTTGTTGAACCATTTATCGTTGAAGGCCAAAATAATGGCGTAAATGAAGGGGATACAGTTATCTTCTTTAACTTCCGTCCTGACAGAGCAGCACAATTATCAGAAATATTTACTAATAAAGCATTTGATGGCTTTAAAGTAGAACAAGTGAAAGACTTATTCTATGCTACATTCACTAAATACAATGATAATGTAGATGCAGAAGTTGTCTTTGAAAAAGTTGACTTAACTAACACAATTGGTGAAGTTGCTCAAAATAACAACTTAACTCAATTACGTATCGCAGAAACTGAGAAATATCCTCATGTTACTTATTTCATGAGCGGTGGACGTAATGAAGAGTTCGAAGGTGAACGTCGTCGTTTAATTGATTCACCTAAAGTAGCAACGTATGACTTAAAACCAGAAATGAGTGCATATGAAGTTAAAGATGCATTACTTGAAGAGTTAGACAAAGGTGACTTAGATTTAATTATCTTAAACTTTGCTAACCCTGATATGGTGGGTCATAGTGGTATGTTAGAACCAACAATTAAAGCTATTGAAGCGGTAGACGAATGTTTAGGTGAAGTCGTTGACAAAATCTTAGACATGGATGGCTATGCAATCATCACTGCTGACCACGGTAACTCTGATCAAGTGTTAACTGATGATGATCAACCAATGACTACGCATACTACAAACCCAGTTCCAGTTATTGTAACTAAAGAAGGCGTTACATTGCGTGAAACTGGTCGTCTAGGGGACTTAGCGCCAACATTACTTGACTTATTAAATGTTGAGCAACCATCAGATATGACTGGAGAGTCATTAATTAAACACTAATCTCACTAACAATAGTGAATGAGGACTTTTTCAATATAGGTAGTGAAGCACAACATACCTATATTGAGCAGTTCTTAAAATAGTACAAATATTTTATTAAAATTTAAAATCAAGCTATAATAATTATAGAATCTAAATTAAAAGGAGATTTTTAACATGCCAATTATTACAGATGTTTATGCTCGCGAAGTCTTAGACTCACGTGGTAACCCAACAGTTGAAGTTGAAGTTTTAACTGAAAGCGGTGCTTTTGGCCGTGCATTAGTACCATCAGGAGCTTCTACAGGTGAACACGAAGCAGTAGAATTACGTGATGGAGACAAATCTCGTTACGGTGGTAAAGGTGTAACTAAAGCCGTTGAAAATGTTAACGAAATTATCGCACCAGAAATCGTTGAAGGTGAATTCTCAGTATTAGATCAAGTATCTATCGATAAAATGATGATTCAATTAGACGGTACACCTAACAAAGGTAAATTAGGCGCAAACGCTATTTTAGGTGTGTCTATCGCAGTTGCACGTGCAGCAGCAGACTTATTAGGTCAACCTTTATACAAATACTTAGGTGGATTCAATGGTAAACAATTACCAGTTCCAATGATGAACATCGTTAATGGTGGTTCTCACTCAGACGCACCAATCGCATTCCAAGAATTCATGATCTTACCAACAGGTGCAGAATCATTCAAAGAAGCATTACGTTGGGGTGCTGAAATCTTCCATAACTTAAAATCAATCTTAAGCGAACGTGGTTTAGAAACTGCAGTAGGTGACGAAGGTGGTTTCGCTCCTAAATTCGAAGGTACTGAAGATGCTGTAGAAACAATCATCAAAGCTATCGAAAAAGCAGGTTACAAACCAGGTGAAGATGTATTCTTAGGATTTGACTGTGCATCATCAGAATTCTATGAAAATGGTGTATACGACTACACTAAATTCGAAGGTGAACATGGTGCGAAACGTAGCGCAGCTGAACAAGTTGACTACTTAGAAGAATTAATTGGTAAATACCCAATCATCACTATCGAAGACGGTATGGATGAAAACGACTGGGACGGTTGGAAACAATTAACTGACCGCATCGGTGACAAAGTTCAATTAGTAGGTGACGATTTATTCGTAACAAACACTGAAATCCTTTCTAAAGGTATTGAACAAGGTATCGGTAACTCAATCTTAATCAAAGTTAACCAAATCGGTACATTAACAGAAACATTCGAAGCAATCGAAATGGCTCAAAAAGCTGGTTACACTGCAGTAGTATCTCACCGTTCAGGTGAAACTGAAGATACAACAATCGCTGACATCGCAGTAGCTACAAACGCTGGCCAAATCAAAACTGGTTCATTATCAAGAACTGACCGTATCGCTAAATACAACCAATTATTACGTATTGAAGACGAATTATACGAAACTGCTAAATTTGACGGCATTAAATCTTTCTACAATTTAGATAAATAAGATAACGCTGATTAAACTTCAGTTTTCAAAAGAATAGAGTTCACGCAAATGAATATCGCCTGTCACAGAGTTGAGACTGTGGCAGGCTTTTTTAGTTTTATTTTTTGGAAATGGAGGCCATACATCCCACATAACCTCATTTTCAGAAAGAGCAAATACCACACCATGAAGCTACCAATACCCCGCTTGAATTGCGACAGCTATGTGAACAAACTACCACCACAACATCCCCTATATTTAACTTACATAAGCAAACTGATATAATAGGCGTGTATTGAAAAGAAGGAGAGTCAAACATGGAGAATCAATCCCCACAGTCTAGTAAACGAGAACGCAATGCGGGTAAATTAATCGGTTACAGTTCTTTAATATTTAGTATATTGTTAATTATTCATAACTTTGTAGCATTGGATACGCAAACGGCTAAGGAGCTATTAACACAAGCAGGCCAAAAAGTGAATGACAGCACTGTCGCAAACATTCTAAACAGCTTTAGATATACAGGAATTATGTATATCTTAGCGTATTTAGCAGGTGTGATTGCGTTATGGAATCGTCATAAATATTTATGGTGGTTTATGTTTGCAGTATATGTGTCTAACGTATTGTTTACACTGGTCAACTTAGCGATGGTTATTAACGCAATTATTACTATTAAATCAGCATTATTCATTGCACCTATCATAATTGTCATTATAGGGTCAATTGTATTAGCAATATATATGTTAGTCATTTCAATCATGCGTAAGAGCACGTTCAATCGTTAGACATTGATAAGCAAGTATTGAGTATGATATAATTCTGAACGTATATAATGAACGGAGGACAATTTTCATGCATACACTTTTTATAGTACTATTAATAATCGATTGTATTGCATTAATCACTGTTGTATTACTCCAAGAAGGTAAAAGTAATGGACTTTCAGGTGCTATTAGTGGTGGCGCAGAACAGTTATTTGGTAAGCAAAAACAACGTGGCGTCGATTTATTCTTGCATAGATTAACAATTATTTTAGCAGTCATTTTCTTCTTATTAATGATTGGCATAAGCTATTTTGGTTTATAAGGTCCGACGATATAAATGTCGGGCTTTTTTATTTATAATTAAGTCGTGATAACGTCTTATAAACAAAGTAATGGTTTAAAGCCCATACAACATGTATAATTTCAGTGGAATGCGGGAATAATATATACTGTTTATAAAGGTAAATGTCTTTAAAGGAAGTAAGAAGACATCACTACAGGGAGTACTTAAAAAAGTAACATAGACAATTAGATGGAGAGGGATTATTCAATGCAAATTAAGTTACCACAACCGTTCTTTTTTGAAGAAGGGAAACGTGCTGTCTTACTATTACATGGTTTCACAGGTAATTCATCAGATGTAAGACAATTAGGGCGTTTCTTACAGAAAAAAGGGTATACATCATACGCCCCACAATATGAAGGACATGCAGCACCACCAGAAGAAATTTTAAAATCTAGTCCTCATGTATGGTTTAAAGATGTACTTGATGGTTACGACTATCTAGTAGATCAAGGGTATGAAGAAATTGCAGTAGCAGGTTTATCATTAGGTGGTGTGTTTGCATTAAAAATAAGCTTAAATCGACCTGTTAAGGGCATTATAACTATGTGTGCGCCTGCAGAAGTTAAAACGGAAGGTTCTATTTATGAAGGCTTCTTAGAGTATGCACGTAATTTTAAAAAATATGAAGGTAAGGATCAAGCGACGATTGATAAAGAAATGGAAGATTTCCGTCCTACTGAAACATTAAAAGAATTAAGTGAAACACTAGGCAATGTTAGAAATGAAATCGATGAAGTTTTAGATCCTATCTTAGTCGTCCAAGCTGAAAAGGACCAAATGATTGATCCTCAATCAGCTAATTATATATATGAGAATGTCGACTCAGATGAAAAACACATTAAATGGTATGCAAATTCAGGTCATGTCATCACAATCGACAAAGAGAAAGAACAAGTATTCGAAGACGTTTATGAGTTCTTAGAATCGTTAGATTGGTCTGAATAATAAAATAAATAATAAGAAATGAAAGAAGAAAGGAGGGGCATGATGAATTTAAAGCAATCCATTGAAGAAATCGTAAAACAACCGGATTATGAACCTATGTCGGTGTCTGATTTTCAAGATGCTTTAGGTCTTAATAGTGCCGACTCATTTAGAGATTTAATAAAGGTGCTAGTAGAACTCGAACAGGCAGGTTTAGTAGAAAGAACTAAAACAGATAGATATCAACGTAAACAATCTAAAAAAGCAACAAGTTCTAAACTAATTAAAGGAACATTAAGTCAAAATAAAAAAGGATTTGCTTTCCTACGTCCAGAAGATGAGGATATGGAAGATATTTTTATTCCGCCAACAAAAATTAATCGTGCATTAGATGGTGATACGGTTATTGTTGAAATTCAAAAATCTAAAGGTGAACACAAAGGTAAAATTGAAGGGGAAGTTAAATCTATTGAGAAACATTCAGTCACACAAGTAGTAGGTACTTATAGTGAGGCTAAACACTTTGGATTTGTTATTCCTGATGACAAGCGTATTATGCAAGACATTTTCATTCCGAAAGGTCAAAGCTTAGGTGCTGTAGACGGCCATAAAGTGCTTGTCCAAATTACTAAGTATGCAGATGGTACGGATAATCCAGAAGGTCATGTGTCTGCGATTTTAGGCCATAAAAATGATCCAGGTGTAGATATATTATCTATTATCTATCAACATGGTATTGAAATTGAATTTCCAGATAATGTCTTGAAAGAAGCTGAATCTGTACCAGAGGAAATCAAGCCTGAGGAAATTAAAGGGCGTACGGATTTACGAGATGAATTAACGATTACGATTGATGGCGCAGATGCAAAAGACTTGGATGACGCTATCAGTGTGAAAAAATTATCGAACGGCCATACTGAATTAACGGTAAGTATCGCCGATGTAAGCTATTACGTTAAAGAAGATTCAGCTTTAGACAAAGAAGCATATGATAGAGCGACAAGTGTTTATTTAGTAGACCGCGTTATTCCAATGATTCCACATCGTCTAAGTAATGGTATCTGTTCATTAAATCCAGAAGTAGACCGTTTAACATTAAGCTGTCGTATGGAAATTAATGAACGTGGTGAAGTGGTCAATCATGAAATCTTTGATAGTGTGATTCATTCTAATTATAGAATGACATATGATGCAGTTAATCAAATTATCACTGATAAAAATCCAGAAGTTCGTAAGCAATATCAAGAGATTACACCTATGCTTGATTTGGCTCAAGAATTATCAAATCGTCTAATTCAAATGCGTAAACGTCGTGGTGAAATCGACTTTGATATCAGTGAAGCTAAAGTATTAGTTAATAATGAAGGTTTACCAACTGATGTAGTATTACGTGAACGCGGTGAAGGTGAACGTCTGATCGAGTCATTCATGTTAGCTGCCAATGAAACAGTAGCCGAGCATTTTAATAAATTAGAGGTACCATTCATCTATCGTGTGCATGAACAACCGAAATCAGATCGCTTACGTCAGTTCTTTGACTTTATTACAAACTTTGGCATTATGGTCAAAGGTACTGGAGAAGATATCCATCCTTCAACATTACAATCTATTCAAGAAGAAGTTGAAGGCCGTTCAGAACAAATGGTTATCTCTACAATGATGCTACGTTCAATGCAACAAGCACATTATGATGATACTAACTTAGGACACTTCGGTTTATCAGCAGAGTATTATACGCACTTTACGTCTCCAATTAGACGTTATCCTGACTTAACAGTACACCGTTTAATTCGAAAATATCTCATTGATAAAGCAATGGATAATAAAGAATTACACAAATGGGAAGACAAATTGCCTGAATTAGCAGAACATACGTCACAACGTGAACGTCGTGCTATCGAAGCAGAACGTGATACAGATGAATTGAAAAAAGCTGAATATATGATTCAACATATCGGTGATGAATTTGAAGGTATCGTAAGTTCTGTAGCAAACTTCGGTATGTTTATCGAGTTACCTAATACAATTGAAGGTATGGTTCATATCTCTAATATGACAGATGATTACTATAACTTTGATGAGCGTCAAATGGCTTTAATTGGTGAACGCCAAGCTAAAGTATTCCGTATTGGTGATGAAGTTAAAGTTAAAGTAACACACGTTGATGTTGATGAGCGTATGATCGACTTCCAAATTGTAGGTATGCCTTTACCTAAAAATGATAGAAGCCAACGTCCAGCAAGAGGTAAAACAATCCAAGCTAAAACGCGTGGCAAATCTTTAGATAAATCTAAAGATGATAGTAATAAAGGTAAAAAGAAAAAACGTAAACAACGTAAAGGTAAAAACCAACGTAACCGTGATAAACAAGGCAAAACCAATCACAAACCATTTTATAAAGATAAAAGTGTGAAGAAAAAATCACGCCGTAAGAAAAAATAATCAGCAAAGAGGTGACAAGTAGTTATGGCTAAGAAGAAAAAGAAATCACCAGGCACATTGGCTGAGAACCGTAAAGCAAGACATGATTACAACATTGAAGATACGATTGAAGCGGGTATCGAATTAAAAGGTACTGAAATTAAGTCTATCCGTCGTGGTAGTGCCAACTTGAAAGATAGTTACGCCCAAGTTAAACGTGGCGAAATGTTCGTCAATAACATGCATATTGCGCCATATGAAGAGGGTAACCGTTTCAATCATGACCCTTTGCGTTCTAGAAAATTATTACTCCATAAACGTGAAATTATTAAACTAGGTGAGCGCACTAGAGAAATTGGTTATTCAATCATTCCATTGAAGCTATATTTAAAACATGGTCAATGTAAAGTATTGTTAGGAGTAGCACGCGGTAAGAAACTTCACGATAAACGTCAAGCTTTAAAAGACAAAGCAATGAAGCGTGATGTAGATCGTGCAATTAAAGCCCGTTATTAAGCACAATTGTTGCTTAATCGGGCCTCCTTTGATATGATAGTGAAAGTTGTTATTTAGAGTTGAAGTCAGTTAAATAATTATGATTTATTAGTTTTCTTAATAGCATTTAGGGGGCGTTCTTGGATTCGACAGGGGTCCCCCGAGCTCATTAAGCGTGTCGGAGGGTTGTCTCCGTCATCAACACATTCGGTTAAATATAACTGACAAATCAAACAATAATTTCGCAGTAGCTGCGTAATAGCACTCTGCATCGCCTAACAGCATTTCCTACGTGCTGTTAACGCGATTCAACCCTAGTAGGATATGCTAAACACTGCCGTTTGAAGTCTGTTTAGATGAAAATCAATCAAACTAGCATAATACTGGTTGTCTGTTGCTTACTATTATGCGAAATTTATCAATAGACTACACACGTAGAAAGATGTGTATCAGGACCTCTGGACGCGGGTTCAAATCCCGCCGCCTCCATACATAAAGCCTTATATATAAAGGTTTAAATTGAGTAAGTGTCTATTTTGTGTCTAGGAAGTAATCCTCTGACATATCATTGACCTTGCTCTTTTTTTGTACTTTTTTAAAGTTATATATTCAAATTTGAATTTTTGGGAGGTTATCATGCATTTAACTAAAATTGAATTAAAAGAACAAGATTATGACAGGGCATTAGATATATGGGAAAGATCCGTATTAGAAACGCATGCGTTTTTAAAAGAAAGTGATAGATTAGAATTGAAAAATGAAATACCAACCTATTTTAAATATGTAGAGGCATATTGTGGTATGACGGGGAGGGAGTCCTCGGTTTTTCTGGAACTAATGAACAAAACTTAGAAATGTTATTTATTGATCCTAAATATTTTAATCAAGGATATGGTACGAAAATTGTACAATATCTAATTATGGAAAATAAAGTACAGTACGTTGATGTGAATAAAGATAACGAGAATGCTATTAAATTTTATAAGAAAAATGGCTTTATAAAATATGATGAATCTCAAAAAGATGGACAAGGTAGAGATTACCCCATTTTGCATATGAAGTTAGGTTAAAAAATTGAAAATTAAAACAGTTATTGTATAATGCTAACAATATAATTTTTATTAGTAGGTGAATTGGTAATGATAGATATAGAAGAACTCATTGCAATACCCAAAATAGAATTACATTGTCATTTGGATGGTTCTGTAAGCTTTGAATATTTGAAAAGACAAGCAGAATTACAACATACCGATATCAATTTTAATAAAGTTTCTGCTAAAGAAGAATGCGAAAATTTAGCAGAATATTTAACATGTTTTGATGAGATATTAAAAGTGATGCAAACGGAAGATAGTTTAACTGAAAGTGTTATAGATGTAGCAAATCAAGCTCAAAAAGATGGTATTAAATATATAGAATTGAGGTTTGCTCCAAAATTTCATACTCAAAAAGGTATGAGTATTAGAGATACTTTAGAGGCAGTATGTAAAGGTGCAGAAATTGCAGAATCAGAATTTAGCATCATGGTGAGAATACTAGTTTGTGGTATGAAACATCATTCGAATGAAGAGAACATAAATATATTCAAACAGATTCATGATACAGAGATATTGAAAAAAATTTATTGTTGGCGTTGATTTGGCGGGTGGGGAAGATGATAATTCTATGTCTCAACATGCTGAAGCTATTCAATATGCCAAAGATAAGAAACTTAATATCACGTTGCATGCAGGTGAATGTGGTTGTATCAAGAATGTTTATGATGCTGTAAAAATGGGCGTGAAAAGAATAGGGCATGGAGTAGCACTATTTAATGATAAAGAACAATTGAATCATTTTCAAAATTCAAATGCATTATTAGAGATATGTCCCAAAAGTAATGTTCAAACTAAAGCGATTAACCATATTAAAGAGTTAGATTTAGATAGTCTTAAACGTTTAAATATACCGTATTTAATTAATACAGATAATCGCATTGTTACGCAAACTAACTTGATAAAAGAATATATTACTTTACTTGAAAACGGCGTGATTTCTATCGAAGAAATTAAAAGAATTAATAGAGAAGCTATAGATTATGCATTTCTTAATCATTTTGATAAAAGTAAGTTACTTAAGAACTGGTAGTGATTCGTACGTAGATCAATTATAAAAAAATAACCACTACTCTTTAATAAGTTGATTAAAAAGTAATGGTTATTCTTGTTTCTATAGTTTAGTGTTTATCTATTTTTTTGCCTTCTGTACGATCTGAATTACCAGAGCTTTTATGTGCTTTTGGATTATCTTTTTTATGTGTACTTTCTTTCACGTCTTTAGTTGAATTATCATGACTGCTACATGCGCCCAATAATAAGAAACTTGAAAGTAATAAAAACGCTACTTTTTTCATGTTATCACCCTTTGTATTCAATTTTTAAAAATATAAAATTTTGTGAAATTTAAATAATTATATTTTTAGTATGGCATATATTTATTAT
>NZ_PPRD01000020.1 GCF_002902575.1 Staphylococcus croceilyticus
TAGTTGGACTGACGTTCCGCTAGAGTAGGACGTTGCCAGGCAATACCGAGACCGTAAGGTCTCTTTTTTTATGTCTAAAATTTATTTTATAGAACATATTTACGTTTATTTAGCTTTACGAAGAGAAAGCGTTTGAAGCTAATGAATTGAGAAAATAGCGGAGCGAATTTAGTAGGGCTAAATGAGCAAGATATTTTAGAAAATGAAGCAAGATGCGAGCGCTTGTCTCGAAGTAAAGGAAGCTCCTTAGCGCCGATGGTAGCAGACTGACGTTCCGCTAGAGTAGGACGTTGCCAGGCAATGAAATCGTATGGATGCGATGAGCCGATATCGAGACCGTAAGGTCTCTTTTTTTATGTCTAAAATTTAATTTATAGAACATATTTACGTTTATTTAGCTTTACGAAAAGAAAACGATTGAAGCTGATGAATTGAGAAAATAACGAAGCGAATTTAGTAGGGCTAAATGAGCAAGGTATTTTAGAAAATGAAGCAAGATGCGAACGCTTGTCTCGAAGTAAAATTAGAGTATTTAAATTTTAGAGGTTGAATTGTAAAGTATTTTCATATAGTATATGTGATATATTTAGTATAATAAATATATCAAAGGAGAATAAAATATAATGCGAATTGGTTTATTGTTAATTAGGCTTATGCTAGGTATTACTTTTATAATACATGGATCTCAAAAAGTATTTAGTGGCTTCCAACAACCAATGGAAATGATGTCTAATTTAGGTTTTCCAGCTTTTTTCGGAATTTTATTAGGTCTGTTTGAATTTATCGGTGGTATTTTGATGGTTATTGGATTATTTTCAAATTATATTGCTGCAGGTTTCATTGTTATTATGCTAGGTGCTTTATTTACAGTGCATCTCTCTCAAGGTTACATGGCATCTGAACTTGTAATTTTATTATTAGTTATGAGTATCTCTGTGATGATTTCATATGATTGGAAGAAAATACTAGAGTTTTATTAATCAATGAGTAATATAGCTCTTTAATTAAAAGAGGGTACGTTACGAGTAGTCGACTCAAAAACGTACTCTCTTTTTTATACAGTTAAAGATTTAATTAATACTTCTGTGTAATCTTCAAGTTGATGATTAGGTATCCCACCAAAGCCAATAATAAATTTTGGAAGTGCTTGTTGAACTTCTTCGTAATCATAGACATTTAATTTTAATTCATAATGTTGCGCATTATTTAAACATTCTTTTAAAGTCATACCGTTTTGTACTGTAATGGTAAAATGCATGCCGGTAAGTGCACCTTCAATTTTTAACTGATCTTTGTAAGGTTCTAATTTTTTTAAAATATAATTTAATTTATCACGATAAATTTTTCTCATCTTATTTAAATGACGTTCAAAACTACCTGAAGACATAAAGTTAGCAATAAGTTGTTGGATGTGGACGGGTACTGTATTACTTTCTTTATGTGATAGCTCATAATATTTTTTTAGTAATTTATTTGGTAATACGATGTAAGCAATGCGACAACTTGGATAGAGTGATTTTGAGAATGTACTTATATATATAACTTTTTGTTTTTTATCTAAGCTTTGTAATGCTGGAATAGGTTTACCATAATATCTAAATTCAGAATCGTAGTCATCTTCAATAATATAGCGTTTTGGAGTTTGATGTGCCCACTTAATAAGTTGAGTTCTTTTCTTTAAATTCATTACATACCCAGTTGGAAATTGATGTGATGGGGTGATATATAGGATGTTATTCTCTGAATGAACTACTTCACTTACATTAATGCCATCTTTTTCTACAGTTGCTTGAATATAATCACGATTTTGTTTATCTAATACATGCTTAATGGGAGGATAACTTGGTTTTTCGATAATAAATGATGAATCTTTTAATAAATCTATCACCATATTTAATAATTGTTCAGTTGAAGAACCAATAATGATTTGATTTGGATGACAAGTTACTCCTCTACTGTTAAATAAATAATGTGCGATTTGTTGTCTTAAACTTGCTTCACCTTGAATATCCCCTTTTTCTAAAAGAGAGAGTTGATTATCTTCAAAGACTTCTTTGGCGTATTTTCTAAAAAGATTGAGCGGAAAGTATTCAGCATCTATTTCTGCAAGATTGAAAGCATATCGGTATTGGCTATTCGTTGTTGAAGGTACCGCTTTTTCAATATTTGAATGAGGAACATTTATTATTGGAAGAGATTGAATATCAGATACATAATAGCCTGAACGTGGTTTTGAATATATGAAACCCTCATCTAATAAAAGTTGATAGGCATGTTCTATAGTAGTATGGCTTAGAGATAAATGTTCACTTAATTGACGTTTAGATGGGAATTTATCATTAGCTTGATATTGTCCTTCGATAATTTGATTTTTTAACTTTTCATAAAGAGAAATATATAATTTTTGCTTATTAGACATATTGAACTGACCCCTGATTTTATAAATAAATTGTACCTTTTTAAATATCAGTTTATAACTTACAATGAATTTAATCAATCGGAAAAGGGGTAAATTATATGTCTAAAATTGTAGGATCAGATAGAGTTAAACGAGGAATGGCTGAAATGCAAAAAGGCGGCGTTATTATGGACGTTGTCAATGCAGAACAAGCTAAAATCGCAGAAGAAGCCGGTGCAGTAGCAGTTATGGCTTTAGAACGTGTACCATCTGACATCAGAGCAGCTGGTGGGGTAGCACGTAGCGCTAATCCTAAGATTGTTGAAGAAGTTATGAATGCAGTATCTATTCCTGTTATGGCTAAAGCACGTATTGGTCATATTACTGAGGCACGTGTATTAGAAGCAATGGGCGTAGACTATATTGATGAATCAGAAGTGTTAACGCCAGCTGATGAAGAATATCATTTAAGAAAAGATCAATTCACAGTACCTTTTGTTTGTGGTTGCCGTAATTTAGGTGAAGCAGCACGTCGTATTGGCGAAGGTGCAGCAATGTTACGTACTAAAGGTGAACCTGGTACTGGTAACATCGTTGAAGCAGTAAGACATATGAGAAAAGTTAACTCTGAAGTTAGTCGTTTAGTAGTGATGAACGATGATGAAATCATGACATATGCTAAAGAGTTAGGCGCACCATACGAAGTATTAAAACAAATTAAAGATAACGGTCGTTTACCAGTAGTTAACTTTGCGGCAGGTGGTGTAGCAACACCTCAAGATGCGGCATTAATGATGGAATTAGGCGCTGATGGTGTATTTGTTGGTTCAGGTATTTTCAAATCAGAAGATCCTGAGAAATTTGCTAAAGCAATTGTTCAAGCTACAACTCATTACCAAGATTATGAATTAATCGGTAAATTAGCTGCAGAATTAGGTACTGCTATGAAAGGTTTAGATATGAACAAAATTTCATTAGAAGAACGTATGCAAGAGCGTGGTTGGTAAGATATGAAAATAGGTGTATTAGCATTACAAGGTGCCGTGCGTGAACATATTCGACACATTGAATTAAGTGGTCACGAAGGTATTGCAGTAAAAAAAGTTGAACAATTAGATGAAATAGATGGCTTAATTCTTCCTGGTGGTGAATCTACGACTTTAAGAAGACTTATGGATCTCTATGGTTTCACGGAAAAGTTACAACAATCTGATTTACCAATGTTTGGTACATGTGCAGGGTTAATTGTCCTTGCTAAAGATGTCGAAGGTGAAACAGGCTATTTGAAAAAATTAGATATTACTGTGGAACGTAATTCATTTGGTAGACAGGTTGATAGTTTCGAAGCTGAACTTGATATTAAAGGCATTGCTGAAGATATAGATGGTGTGTTTATTCGTGCACCACACATTTCTAGCGTAGAGGATGGTGTAGAAGTATTAAGTTCTGTAGGTGACAAGATTGTTGCCGTTAAACAAGGAAAATATTTAGGGGTATCATTCCACCCTGAATTAACTGATGATTATAGAGTGACACAATACTTTATTAATCATATGGTTAAGTAATATAAATTATAAGGAGGCGCTCAAAATGAGTGCCTCCTTTTTCAAAAATATAAACCTAGAACTTACGCGTTCTAGGTTTGTTTAAATTTTATATTAAATAAAGAATCCAGCGATTGCTGCTGAGATAAATGAAACTAATGTCGCACCGAATAATAGTTTAAGACCGAAGCGGGCTACGACGTCACCTTTCTCAGAGTTAAGTGATTTAATGGCACCTGAAATGATACCGATTGAACTGAAGTTCGCGAATGATACTAAGAATACTGATGTAATACCTTTCGCATGTTCAGAGATACCTTTTAAGTGACCTAATGATTGCATTGCAACGAATTCATTAGATAATAATTTAGTTGCCATGACTGAACCTGATTGAACAGCGTCTTCCCAAGGTACACCAGCTAAGAACGCTAATGGAGCAAAGACAAATCCAATTAATGTTTGGAAATCCCATTTAATTGCGCCACCAGATACTAAACTAAAGGCACCACTGACTAAACCATTTAATAATGCGATGATAGCAATATAACCAATTAACATTGCGCCAACGATAACGGCAACTTTAAATCCGTCTAAAATGTATTCCCCTAACATTTCGAAGAAGGATTGTTTTTTCGTTTCGCTTTCATCTACTAATAATTTATCGTCTTTTTCATTAACTTTATATGGGTTAATAATTGAAGCAATAATGAAACCACCAAATAAGTTTAAAACAACGGCTGTTACAACATACTTAGGTTCAATCAATGTGAAGTAAGCACCGATGATTGATGCTGATACTGTAGACATTGCTGAAGCTGTTAGTGTGTATAAACGTTGTTTTGGAATGTAAGGTAACTGTTGTTTTAATGAAATGAACACTTCAGATTGTCCTAAAATGGCAGCGGCTACTGCATTGTAAGATTCTAAACGTCCCATACCATTAATTTTAGAAATTAAGAAACCTAATACGTTAATGATCCAAGGTAAAATTCTAGTGTATTGTAAGATACCAATTAATGCTGAAATAAATACGATTGGTAATAATACGCTAAAGAAGAATGGTGGATTCTTAGGATCTACATATTTAAATCCACCAAATACGAAGTTAACCCCTTCTGCTGCTTTTTGTAATAAATAGTTAAACCCTTCTGAGATACCACCAATGACTGTAATACCTACTGTTGTTTTTAATAGAATAAACGCGAAAATAAGCTGGATAACAAGCAATATCCCAACATATTGCCAGCGGATATTCTTTCTGTCAGAGCTAAATAAAAAGGCAAGTGCTAAAAAGAAAATTATCCCTATAATCCCAATAAGAATATGCATGATTCTACTCCTTTAAATTTTTACTTTACCTTATATAATACAATAAATCAGTGTATGTAACATCATAATTTTTTAATTTATAAAAACAAATTGGTTGAAAAAGGTCAAATATGCTCATATAATATAGTCAAAGAAGGTCAAAAGAGGTGGTAAATCATGCACAACATGTCTGACATCATAGAACAATACATTAAAAAATTATTTGAAGAAACTAATGAAGACGTGGTAGAAATTCAACGAGCAAATATTGCTCAACGTTTCGACTGTGTGCCTTCTCAACTAAATTATGTAATTAAAACAAGATTTACAAATGAACATGGCTATGAAATAGAAAGCAAACGTGGTGGCGGAGGTTATATCCGAATCACAAAAATTGAAAATAAAGATGCAACGGGGTATATTAATCACCTAATGCAACTTATCGGTCCATCTATTTCACAACAACAAGCTTATTACATTCTTGATGGTCTATTAGATAAAAATCTAATTACCGAAAGAGAAGCTCGAATGATACAAGCTGTTGTCGATCGTGAAACTTTAAAAATGGATGTTATTGCTAGAGATATTATTAGAGCAAATATTTTAAAACGTTTGTTACCAATTATTAATTACTATTAATAGAGAAAAGCGAGGTGTCTATGTGTGCTTTGCGAAAATTGTCATTTAAATGAAGCAGAGGTTAAACTCACGGTTAAAAGTAAAGAAGGCTCTTCTGAAAAGTGGGTATGTTCGATTTGTGCGCAAGGAGATAATCCATGGCATCAAAATGAACATACATCGTCACATTCTCAGTTTCAAGATGATATAGAAGAAGCATTTGTGGTGAAACAAATTTTACAACATCTTGCTACTAAGCATGGAATTAATTTTCATGAAGTGGCTTTTCAAGAAGAAAAACGATGTCCAACATGTAATATGACGTTAAAAGATATAGCGCATGTAGGGAAATTTGGATGTGCCAATTGTTATGCAACATTCAAAGACGACATTATAGATATTGTGAGACGTGTACAAGGTGGACAATTTGAACATGTAGGTAAAACACCTCGCTCTTCACATAAAAAACTTGCTATAAAAAAACAGATTGAAGAAAAAACAAAATATTTAAATATATTAATAGAAGAACAAAACTTCGAAGAGGCTGCTGTGGTTAGAGATGAAATTAAAGCCTTGAGAGATGAAAGTGAGGTGGGACGTCATGAGTGATATCAACCCTCATATTAGTGAATGGATGAAAGAAACATCTGAAGCGCCTATCGTTATGTCATCACGTATTCGTTTAGCGCGTAATTTAGAAAACCATGTCCATCCATTAATGTTTCCATCTGAGCAAGCAGGTTTTAGAGTGATTAATGAAGTTCAGGATGCATTGCCTGAATTAGCATTGTTGAGACTAGATACGATGGATCAACAAAGTAAAATGAAACTTGTGGCGAAACATCTTATTAGTCCTGAATTAATTAAACAACCTGCCTCAGCGGTGTTATTAAATGAGAATGAATCGATGAGTATCATGCTTAATGAAGAAGATCATATTCGCATTCAAGCAATGGGAAGTGATTTGTCATTACATGATTTATATAAACAGGCATCTGAAATTGATGACCAGCTCGATGAAAAGCTTGATATAAGTTATGACGAGCATTTAGGCTATTTAACAACTTGTCCTACTAATGTAGGTACGGGAATGAGAGCAAGTGTCATGCTTCATTTACCTGGCTTATCCATTATGAAAAGAATGAATCGTATTGCTCAAACAATTAATCGTTTTGGATTTACGATTCGAGGTATATATGGAGAAGGTTCACAAGTTTACGGACATATTTATCAAGTTTCAAATCAGCTTACACTTGGTAAAACAGAAGAAGAAATTATTGATAATTTAACAGAAGTTGTTCAACAGATTATTAATGAAGAGAAACAAATTCGTGAACGTTTAACTCAATATAATGAACTTGAAACATTAGATCGTATCTATCGGTCATTAGGTATATTACAGAATAGTCGAATGATATCAATGGAAGAAGCGTCTTATCGACTAAGTGAAGTGAAATTAGGCGTGGATTTAGGCTATCTATCGTTAAATAATTTTAAATTTAATGAGCTGATGGTCAGCATTCAATCCGCATTCTTATATAATGACGAAGATGAAACAATATCTGTTAACCAACGACGCGGAGATATTTTAAGAGAACATACAAAATAGGAGGTATAGAACGATATGCTATTTGGTAGATTAACTGAGCGCGCACAACGTGTGTTAGCACATGCGCAAGAAGAAGCAATCCGTTTGAACCATTCAAATATAGGTACAGAACATTTATTACTTGGTTTAATGAAAGAACCTGAAGGTATCGCAGCTAAAGTTTTAGAAAGTTTTAATATTACTGAAGATAGAGTGATTGAAGAAGTTGAGAAGCTCATTGGTCACGGTCAAGAACAAACAGGTACGCTTCATTACACACCAAGAGCGAAGAAAGTCATTGAACTTTCTATGGATGAAGCTAGAAAGTTACACCATAATTTCGTAGGTACAGAGCATATTTTATTAGGTTTAATCCGTGAAAATGAGGGCGTAGCAGCACGCGTCTTTGCCAATTTAGATTTAAATATTACAAAAGCACGCGCACAAGTAGTAAAAGCATTAGGTAGCCCAGAAATGAGCAATAAAAATGCGACAGTAAATAAATCTAATAACACACCAACTTTAGATAGCTTAGCACGTGATTTAACGGTAATTGCTAAAGATGGAACGTTAGATCCAGTCATTGGTAGAGATAAAGAAATTACACGTGTCATTGAAGTATTAAGTCGTCGTACTAAAAATAACCCAGTTTTAATTGGTGAACCTGGTGTAGGTAAAACAGCTATTGCTGAAGGTTTAGCACAAGCAATCGTGAATAACGAAGTACCTGAAACATTGAAAAATAAACGTGTCATGTCATTAGATATGGGTACAGTTGTGGCTGGTACAAAATATCGTGGTGAATTTGAAGAACGCTTGAAAAAAGTAATGGAAGAAATTCATCAAGCAGGTAATGTCATCCTATTTATCGATGAATTACACACATTAGTAGGTGCTGGTGGTGCTGAAGGTGCTATCGATGCCTCAAATATTTTAAAACCTGCATTAGCACGTGGTGAATTACAATGCATCGGTGCCACTACATTAGATGAATACCGTAAAAATATTGAGAAAGACGCAGCATTAGAACGTCGTTTCCAACCAATTCAAGTGGATGAACCTACAGTAGAAGATACAATTGCTATTCTTAAAGGTTTACGCGATCGTTATGAAGCGCATCACCGCATTAACATTTCAGATGAAGCGCTTGAAGCGGCTGCGAAATTAAGTGACCGTTATATTTCTGATCGTTTCTTACCAGACAAAGCCATCGACTTAATTGATGAAGCAAGTTCTAAAGTAAGATTAAAAAGTCATACAACACCTAACAATTTAAAAGAAATTGAACAAGAAATTGAAAAAGTGAAAAACGAAAAAGATGCTGCTGTGCATGCACAAGAATTTGAAAATGCAGCGAACTTACGTGATAAACAAACTAAATTAGAAAAACAATACGAAGACGCTAAAAATGAATGGAAAACATCTCAAGGTGGCCAATCTACTTCATTATCTCAAGAAGATATCGCTGAAGTAATTGCTGGTTGGACTGGTATTCCATTAACTAAAATTAATGAAACAGAATCTGATCGTTTATTAAACCTTGAAGACACATTGCATCAACGTGTCATTGGACAAAACGACGCTGTCACTTCTATTAGTAAAGCCGTGCGTCGTGCTCGCGCTGGATTGAAAGATCCTAAACGTCCAATTGGTAGCTTTATCTTCTTAGGACCTACTGGTGTAGGTAAAACAGAATTAGCTCGTGCATTAGCTGAGTCAATGTTCGGTGAAGATGATGCTATGATTCGTGTTGACATGAGTGAATTCATGGAGAAACATGCAGTGAGCCGTTTAGTCGGAGCGCCTCCAGGTTATGTAGGTCACGATGACGGTGGTCAATTAACTGAAAAAGTAAGACGTAAACCTTATTCAGTTATTTTATTCGATGAAATCGAAAAAGCACATCCAGATGTGTTTAACATCTTGTTACAAGTACTTGATGATGGTCACTTAACGGACACTAAAGGACGTCAAGTTGACTTCCGTAATACAGTGATTATCATGACATCAAACGTAGGTGCACAAGAATTACAAGACCAACGTTTCGCTGGTTTCGGTGGCGGTTCTGATGGTCATGATTACGAAACGATTCGTAAAACAATGATGAAAGAATTGAAAAATGCTTTCCGTCCAGAATTCTTAAACCGTGTTGACGATATTATCGTCTTCCACAAACTTACTAAAGATGAATTGAAAGAAATCGTAACAATGATGGTTAACAAATTAACTAAACGTCTTTCAGAACAAGATATTGATATCGTGGTAACAGATAAAGCTAAAGAGAAAATTGCTGATGAAGGATATGATCCAGAATATGGGGCACGTCCGTTAATCAGAGCGATTCAAAAAACAATTGAAGATAACTTAAGCGAATTAATCTTAGAAGGTAATAAAATCGAAGGTAAAGAAGTTATCATCGACCATGATGGTAATGAATTTAAATATGATATTCGCGAAAAAAGTAACGATAACGCAACTGAAGAAGAAACAACTTCTGACGTTGAAGCGTAAACAATAATGAAAAGGTCAAGACGATAGGTCTTGGCCTTAATTTTATGTATAGATTTTTACTCCTCTTTATTTTCTATCTTTACATTTGTCATTATTAATCGATACATATAAAATAGATTTGTTCATAGAAAATTCGGAGGTGCAATTTTGGCCAAAAAGAAAGTGATTTTTGAGTGTATGGCTTGTGGCTACCAAACACCTAAATGGATGGGTAAGTGTCCCAATTGTGGTGCATGGAACCAAATGGAAGAAATAGTTGAAAAAGCTGCAAACCCTAAACATGGGGTTAAAGCAAAAGAGTCTAGCGCTAAAGTCCAAAAATTAAACAACATTAAACATGAAGCGACACCAAGAGTCCAAACAGAATCTAAAGAATTTAATCGCGTTTTAGGTGGCGGTATTGTCAGCGGTTCATTAGTACTTATCGGTGGCGATCCAGGTATCGGTAAATCTACGTTATTATTACAAATTTGTGCATCGCTATCGCAAAAATTAAACGTACTCTACATTACAGGTGAGGAATCGCTAAATCAAACTAAATTACGTGCAGATCGTCTTGAAGAAGATTCAAGTAATTTAAATGTTTTAGCTGAAACAGATTTAGAAGTAATTCATCAGACTGTACAACAAGAACAACCAGATATTTTAGTCGTGGATTCTATTCAGACGATATATCATCCTGAAATTAGTTCGGCTCCTGGCTCTGTGTCACAGGTGCGTGAAAGTACGCAAAGTTTAATGAATATTGCTAAACAAATGAATATTGCTACTTTTATAGTTGGACACGTGACTAAAGAAGGACAAATTGCTGGACCACGATTATTAGAACATATGGTAGATACAGTATTGTATTTTGAAGGCGATGAACATCACGCTTACCGTATTTTAAGAGCAGTTAAAAACCGTTTCGGCTCAACAAATGAAATGGGCATTTTCGAAATGAAACAAAGTGGGCTAAAAGGCGTACAAAATCCTTCTGAAATGTTCTTAGAAGAACGTTCAACTAATGTTCCAGGATCTACAATCGTTGCAACAATGGAAGGTACGCGACCACTGCTTATTGAAGTGCAAGCTTTAGTAACGCCTACCACATTTAATAATCCAAGACGTATGGCGACTGGTATTGATCATAACCGCTTAAGTTTATTAATGGCAGTATTAGAGAAAAAGGAAAATTATCTCTTACAACAACAAGATGCTTACATCAAGGTAGCAGGGGGCGTACGTTTAACAGAGCCTGCAGTAGATTTAAGTGTGATTGTAGCTACTGCATCAAGTTTCAAAGATAAAGCAGTAGATGGACTAGATTGTTATATTGGTGAAGTCGGTTTAACGGGTGAAGTTAGACGTGTTTCACGTATTGAACAACGTGTACAAGAAGCAGCGAAGTTAGGCTTTGAAAGAGTGATTATTCCTCAAACGAATATTGGCGGATGGACATTCCCAGAAGGTATTCGTGTAGTAGGAGTGTCAACTGTGCATGAAGCATTAAAATATGCATTTAAAGCATAATTAAGACAGCTAAAGAGGTGAGATTTATGAAGGTATTGAAGGGTATAGTCGTGATTATCTATATCATTCTTGGCACAGCCCTTGGTATTCTGTTAATACCCGAGATACTACGTGATTTAAATATTAAAGATTATCCTATTTTAACAAATTACTACGTTGATGGTTTCATAGGCATCGTGTTGTTTTTCTTAATATTTGGTTTGTTTATAAATAAAGTCACTAAGACATTAAAAGATGTAGAACAATGGATTCTACAACGTAGTGCAGTCGAAATCTTATTTGCCACATTGGGTCTTATTATTGGTTTATTCATCTCTGTGATGGCTTCGTTCATACTAGAAATGATTGGCAATTCAGTGTTAAATCATTTAGTGCCGATAATTATTACGCTATTATTATGTTACTTAGGTTTCCAATTTGGTTTGAAAAAGCGCGACGAAATGCTTATGTTTTTACCAGAGAATATGGCACGTTCAATGTCTAAAAATAATGTCAGTGCTATACCTAAATTACTAGACACAAGTGCGATTATTGATGGACGTATTTTAGATGTTATCCGTTGTGGATTTATTGATGGTGAAATTCTTATACCTCAAGGTGTGATTAATGAACTTCAAGTTGTAGCCGATGCTAATGATAGTGTGAAACGTGAGAAAGGCCAACGTGGTTTAGATATTTTGAATGAATTATATGACTTGGATTATCCAACACGTGTGATTCATCCTCAAAAGTCACATAGTGATATTGATGAGTTATTAGTGAAATTGGCGCAATCTTATCATGCGCATGTCATTACAACAGATTTTAATTTAAATAAAGTATGTCATGTACAAGGGATTAAAGCGTTAAACGTTAATGATTTATCTGAGGCAATTAAACCAAATGTGCATCAAGGTGATCGTATTAACATCTTATTAACTAAGATGGGTAAAGAGCCGGGCCAAGGTGTAGGTTATCTTGATGATGGTACAATGGTTGTTGTTGATAATGCGAAGCAACTTGTTGGTAAACAAGTAGAATTAGAAGTTATCAGTTTATTGCAAACGTCATCCGGACGTATTATTTTTGCTAAAAAATTAGATGATGTTAATTAGGCTGGTTAAGTGAGTTAGCTATTATAATATATGATTAGCATGAAACGCATGCGAGATGGATGAGGAATCAGAATTGATAGAGACGCATGGGTTTCATGTGGAACGCTAGCTGTTTAGGGCACTCTTTTAAAAAAATAAAAAATGCTGTATACAGAGATGACGTGAGACTTATCAAAGTGTTGATTTAGTGCTACAATAGTGTAGAAATGTGACGTTTTATCTAAGTATAGAGTGGGTGAGGAAAGTTATTCGAAAACGCGTCTTTATAGATAGTTTGGGATAGCTTTTTTCTAATGGAAGAAGATGTTTCTGAGGCGACAATAGTGTGCCCTGTGGTTAGATGAACCGTGATTGATTAATGAATAATTATTAGGAGTGAATATAATGAGTGAACGCGTAAGAGTTAGATATGCGCCGAGTCCAACTGGATATTTGCATATTGGTAATGCGAGAACGGCATTATTTAACTATTTATTTGCTAAGCATTATGATGGAGATTTCGTAGTGCGTATTGAGGATACTGATAGTAAACGTAACCTTCAAGATGGTGAAGCTTCTCAATTTGAGAACTTAAAATGGTTAGGTTTAGATTGGGATGAATCAGTGGATAAAGATAATGGTTATGGTCCATATCGTCAGTCTGAACGTGGTGATATTTATAATCCATTAATTCAACAATTATTAGATGAAGATAAAGCATATAAATGTTATATGACGTCAGAAGAGCTTGAAAAAGAACGTGAAGAGCAAATTGCACGTGGTGAGATGCCTCGCTATGGTGGTAAACATGCGCACTTAACTGAAGAAGAGCGTCAACAATTTGAAGCGGAAGGTCGTCAACCATCAATTCGATTCCGTGTGCCACAAGATAAAACTTATACGTTTAATGATATGGTTAAAGGCGAAATTTCATTTGATTCTAATAACATTGGCGACTGGGTTATCGTGAAGAAAGATGGTATTCCTACTTATAACTTTGCTGTAGCAGTTGATGATCATTATATGGAAATTTCAGATGTTATTCGTGGCGATGACCACGTATCTAACACACCTAAACAATTAATGATTTATGAAGCGTTTGGTTGGGAACCACCTCGCTTTGGTCATATGTCATTAATCGTTAATGAAGAACGTAAGAAATTAAGTAAACGTGATGGTCAAATTTTACAATTCATCGAGCAATATCGTGATTTAGGTTATTTACCTGAAGCGTTATTTAACTTTATTACATTATTAGGTTGGTCTCCTGAAGGTGAAGATGAGATCTTCTCTAAAGAAGAATTTATTAAGATTTTTGATGAAAAACGTCTTTCTAAATCACCAGCAATGTTTGATAGACAAAAACTTGCTTGGGTTAATAACCAATATATGAAAGAAAAAGATAGTGAAACAGTATTTGAACTTGCATTACCACATTTAATTAAAGCGAACTTAATTCCTGCTGAACCTAGTGAAGAAGAAAAAGATTGGGGCCGTAAACTTATTGCACTTTACCAAAAAGAAATGAGTTATGCAGGCGAAATCGTACCATTATCAGAAATGTTCTTTAAAGATATGCCTGAATTAGGTGAAGAAGAACAAGAAGTACTTAATGGTGAACAAGTACCTGAATTAATGTCTCACTTATACAGTAAATTAGAAGCTTTAGAACCATTTGAAGCTGCAGAAATTAAGAAAACAATTAAAGAAGTTCAAAAAGAAACTGGTATTAAAGGTAAACAATTATTTATGCCAATTCGTGTAGCTGTCACAGGCCAAATGCATGGTCCTGAATTACCAAATACAATTGAAGTATTAGGTAAAGACAAAGTGTTGTCACGCTTGAAAAAACATGTTTAAAATAAAGGTCTGAACAAAAGCGTTTAGGATTTGAGCAGAACCGAAAAGCGAGCAAAACTGATTTCCAAGTTTTGACGAGACTTTGAGTGTAACCCCAACTCGCGTTGTTCGTAGACTTTCTATTTGAAAGTCTTTATGTTGGGGCCCCGCTGCCGAGAATTCTGCTTTTGGGAAGCCGTAAATAAAGGTCTGAACAAAAGCGTTTAGGGTTTGAGCAGAACCGAAAAGCGAGCAAAACTGATTTCTAAAGCGGATGTATCTTTGTACTTGAAATTTTACATTAAAGCTCATATGATTAGGTTACACATGAAACAAAGGATTAGTAAATATCAGATAATGTATTCAGAGAGTGTGCGGTCGCTGCGAGCACATCATTATCAATATTGAATGCACCTTTGTATTAAGTATCAATTGAATATGTAAATGAGTATGATAAAGAGGCTGTCTTGATGAATTAAAGGATAGATGGGTTATCTTTATCTAAATACAGAGTGGAACCGTGCGGTAGCGCCTCTAGCATATATATGTGTTAGAGGTGCTTTTTTATTAACTAAAATTTAGATTGAGAAGTCGTAATTGTGGAATTGATTACTTTTAAAAACTGAGGGGGAGACAGTCTTGATAAAAAGAATTAGAGACGATGTGAAAATGGTATTTGAACAGGACCCAGCAGCACGTACAACATTTGAAGTTATTACAACTTACGCTGGTTTACATGCGGTATGGAGTCACTTGATTGCGCATAAATTATATAACAAAAAACGATATGTCCTTGCTAGAATCATATCTCAAGTTTCTCGCTTCTTTACAGGAATTGAAATTCATCCTGGGGCCAAAATTGGGAAACGTTTATTTATCGACCATGGTATGGGCGTCGTGATTGGAGAAACATGTACAATTGGCGATAATGTAACGATTTATCAAGGCGTAACACTAGGCGGTACGGGTAAAGAAAAAGGAAAACGTCACCCAGATATTGGCGATAATGTGCTAATTGCGGCAGGTTCAAAAATATTAGGTAACATTCAAATAGATTCTAATGTTAATATTGGAGCAAATTCAGTCGTATTACAATCTGTGCCTAGTTATACAACAGTAGTAGGTATTCCAGGCCATATTGTGAAACAAGAAGGGAAACGTATTGGTAAAACATTCGATCACCGTAATTTACCGGATCCATTATATGAACAAATTAAACAACTAGAAAAACAACTTGAAAAAGCTAAGAACGGAGAGATTAAAGATGATTACATTATATAATACATTAACGCGTCAAAAGGAGACGTTTGAGCCTATCGAACCAGGTAAGGTGAAAATGTATGTATGTGGTCCAACAGTATATAACTACATTCATATTGGTAACGCGCGTCCAGCTATTAATTATGACGTTGTACGTCGTTACCTTGAATATCAAGGCTATGAAGTCACTTATGTTTCAAACTTTACGGATGTAGATGATAAATTAATTAAACGCTCACAAGAGCTTAATGAAAATGTACCTGAAATTGCAGATAAATATATCAAAGCATTCTATGAAGATGTCGGTGCTTTGAATGTTAAAAAAGCCTCTTCAAATCCTCGAGTAATGAATCATATGAATGAAATTATTGCATTCATCAAAGAGTTAGTAGATGAAGGATATGCATATGAAAGCAATGGTGACGTCTACTTCAGAACACGTAAATTTGATGGCTACGGTAAATTAAGTCACCAATCAATTGATGACTTAAAAGTAGGTGCTAGAATCGAAGCGGGTGAACAAAAAGAAGACGCCCTAGATTTCACTTTATGGAAAAAAGCGAAACCAGGTGAAATTAGTTGGGAAAGTCCATTTGGTGAAGGACGTCCAGGTTGGCATATTGAATGTTCAGTAATGGCTTACCATGAACTGGGTAAAACAATTGATATTCATGCTGGTGGTTCAGATTTACAATTCCCTCACCATGAGAATGAAATTGCTCAATCTGAAGCACATAACCACGCACCTTTTGCGAACTATTGGATGCATAATGGTTTCATCAATATTGATAATGAAAAAATGAGTAAATCTTTAGGTAACTTTATTTTAGTGCATGACATTATTAAAGAAGTTGATCCAGATGTACTACGTTTCTTCATGATTAGTGTGCATTATAGAAGCCCAATTAACTATAACTTAGAATTAGTGAATGCTGCAAAAAGTGGCTTAGAACGTATTCGTAACAGTTATAAATTAATTGAAGAACGTGAAGCTATTGCGACAGATCTTACAGATCAGTCTGATTATATTGAACAAATTGATACTATTTTAGAACAATTTGAAACAGTGATGAATGATGACTTTAATACTGCCAATGCAGTAACTGCTTGGTACGATTTAGCGAAACTTGCGAATAAATATGTATTAGAGAATACAACATCAACACAAGTAATCGCCCGTTTTAAAGAAGTTTATCGAATTTTTAGTGATGTTCTTGGCGTGCCACTTAAAGGTAATGACTCAGACGTGTTATTAGATGAAGATATTGAAAAGCTTATCGAAGAACGTAATGAAGCACGTAAAAATAAAGACTTTGCTCGCGCTGATGAAATTAGAGATATGTTGAAAGAACAAAATATTATTTTAGAAGATACGCCTCAAGGTGTGCGTTTCAAACGTGGTTAATATGGAGCCAAAATTATTAAACCCTTTAACGTTAGCATATATGGGGGATGCAGTATTGGATCAACATGTGCGACGTTATATTGTCTTGAAATTACAAAGTAAACCTAACCGTTTACATCAAGTATCTAAGCGTTATGTTTCTGCTAAAAGTCAGGCGCAAACATTGGAAACGTTGATTGAAGCACAATGGTTTACGGACGAGGAAATGGACATCGTTAAAAGAGGTCGTAATGCTAAAAGTTATACCAAAGCTAAAAATACAGATATACAAACATATCGCAAAAGTTCAGGCTTAGAAGCAGTCATAGGATTTTTATATTTAGATCATCAAGAGACTAGATTAGAAGCGTTGCTTGATGAAATTGTTCAATTAGTCAATGAAAGGGAGTGAAATCAGTGGAAGATATCGTAATTGTTGGTAGACACGCTGTTAAAGAAGCGATTGTCTCTGGACATACCATCAATAAAATTTGGATTCAAGAAGGCATAAGAAAACAACAAATTAATGACATCTTACAAAATGCAAAAGAACAAAAATTAATTGTTCAAACAGTGCCAAAATCGAAATTAGATAATTTAGCAAATGCACCTCATCAAGGTGTAGCAGCATTAATTGCACCATACGAATATGCAGATTTCGATCAATTTGTTAAAGCGCAAAAAGAAAAAGAAGGTCTATCTACAGTTGTTATTTTAGATGGTCTTGAAGACCCACATAACTTAGGATCTATTCTGAGAACTGCTGATGCTAGTGGTGTCGATGGTGTCATCATACCTAAAAGACGTTCTGTTGCCTTAACTCAAACAGTGGCAAAAGCATCAACAGGTGCCATTCAACACGTACCAGTAATGCGTGTGACTAACTTAGCTAAAACAATCGATGAGTTGAAAGACAATGGTTACTGGGTAGCTGGTGCTGAAGCGGATAATGCTACTGATTATCGTGAGATGGCAGCAGATATGCCGTTAGCGATAGTGATTGGTAGTGAAGGTCAAGGTATGAGTCGATTAGTTAAAGATAAATGTGATTTCTATATTAAGATACCAATGGTTGGTCATGTTAATAGCCTTAATGCGTCAGTAGCAGCCAGTTTAATGATGTATGAAGTGTATCGTAAAAGACATCAACTCGGAGATAACGCATGAAGGATAGATATTTAATTATCGATGGCTATAATATGATAGGGCAATCTCAAAAATTGAGTAAGATTGCACGTGAGAATTTACAAGAAGCACGTGAACAATTGCTTGATGCCATTGCCAATTATAATGCTGTTGTTGCAGATGAGATTGTATGTGTATTTGATGCTTATGAACAATCAGGTATTGAAAGAGAGTATATTTATCACGGTGTGAAGACAGTTTTTACTAAAGAAAAAGAAACTGCAGATAGCTATATCGAACGCTATGTTTATAATTTGTATAATAAGCATACAACGCATATCACAGTTGTAACGAGTGATATGAGTGAACAACATGCGATATTTGGCGCGGGTGCCTATCGTGTGTCATCTAGAGAAATGTGGCGTGATTTGAAAGAAAATGCAATCACAGTGAGTAAGTCTTTAGATGATTTTAGTGAAAGTAAGCCAAGAACTCGAATTTCGCTATCAAATGATGTTTTAGCAGAATTTGAAAAAATAAGACGTGGCAACCATAAAAAAGAGTAAAGTTGGCCACTTGCCATTTAATATCAGTCCTTTATACACTATGCCTAATTTAATATGAAAGGTATAGTGTATGACTCAAAATTTCAAACAACTAGAACAAGCATTCATTAACTTCCAACAAAGTACAAATCGTCGTGAACAAGAACAATTATTTACATTTATAGTAAGCCAGTTACATTTAAGTCTTTCAATAAAGTTTAAGCAAGCGGGTGTGTCTGTTTCAGATATTGAAGATTTAGTACAAGAATTATTTATTAGAACGTATTTGTCACTGCAAACTTTTGATTTTACGCTAAACATTCCATTTGAGCACTACTTGAATTGTATGGTTCGCTCGCTTAGGAATGATTTTTGGAGAAAAAGATATGCAGAGGCTAATAGAAATGAATCTTTAATAAATGAATATGTTGTGAGATATAAATGGAACAAATCTTCTAACCAAACTGAAGCATATTGCTTAACACAAGCTCAAAGCGAGGAAATACGTGAGAGCTTATTGTATTTGAGTGACTTAGAAAGACGTGTAGCGCAATTAATGTTAAGTGATTATTCTCCAACAGAGATAGCTAGAAAGTTAAACATTAAAGATAAAGTAGTTTACAATAGTATTCAACGTTGTAAAATGAAAATGAGAAACTATTTAAATTAGTATTATTGCTAGCTAATTAAAGCAACGGCACTACTGTGCTAGTTTGACATTTCTTGTGAAATTTATGTATAGTATACTGGTATTAAAATGAGTAAAGGTGAATTGTTGTGAAAAAAGTACCTTTAATTTGTGAAGTTTGCGGTAACAGAAATTATAATGTCCCGAAAAATGAAAATTCTGCAACGAGATTAGAATTAAAAAAATATTGTCCAAGATGTAACGCTCATACGACTCATAAAGAGTCAAAATAAGCTTGGTAATGAGTAATATTTTAGATAGATGGCTAATCAACGGTAAGTATGGAGGTAATTTTGATGGCTAAAGATAAAGGCACAGGTAAAGAAAAAGAAAGTTTCTTCCAAGGCGTTAAAAGTGAAATGGAAAAAACGAGTTGGCCTACTAAAGAAGAACTTTTCAAATATACTGTAATCGTAGTATCTACAGTAATTTTCTTCATGGTGTTTTTCTGGTTGTTAGACGTAGGTATTGGTAATTTAATTCAATTATTTAGATAAGAGTAATAATTAAAAATAAGTTTATCGACAATGTAATTTTAAGTATAAAGACTGAAAGTTTTATCTGAAGTCTGAGAGAAGGAGTGACAACATGTCTGAAGAAGTCGGCGCAAAGCGTTGGTATGCCGTGCATACGTATTCTGGATATGAAAATAAAGTTAAAAAGAATTTAGAAAAAAGAGTAGAATCAATGAATATGACAGAGCAAATTTTTAGAGTTGTCATACCTGAAGAGGAAGAAACACAAGTTAAAGATGGAAAAGCTAAAAAACAAGTTAAGAAAACATTTCCTGGTTATGTGTTAGTAGAACTAGTTATGACAGATGAGTCATGGTACGTTGTACGTAACACACCAGGCGTAACTGGTTTCGTTGGTTCAGCAGGTGCAGGTTCTAAGCCTAATCCATTACTTCCAGAAGAAATGAGATTTATTTTAAAACAAATGGGTCTTAAAGAAAAAACTATTGATGTCGAATTAGACATTGGTGAACAAGTTCGTATTAAATCTGGTCCTTTCGCTAATCAAGTAGGCGAAGTACAAGAAATTGAACCTGATAAATTTAAATTAACTGTATTAGTTGATATGTTTGGTAGAGAAACACCAGTTGAAGTTGAATTTGATCAAGTTGAAAAATTATAAATTTTAATCAGAAGAAAAAAGACACTGAAAAACAAAGTCTCTTAAAAAAGATGAAATTTTACTATTGATTTTTAAGTGAATTCAGTGTTAAAATAATGTGGTCGCGTTTTTAGAACGCTCATTTCGTCACGAAATGTTTATGAGTGGGAGGGCAAAACTGAGCCCTGTGACCACATCACGATATCAAGGAGGTGCACATCGTGGCTAAAAAAGTAGAAAAAGTAGTTAAATTACAAATTCCTGCAGGTAAAGCGAACCCAGCACCACCAGTTGGTCCAGCATTAGGTCAAGCAGGTGTGAATATCATGGGATTCTGTAAAGAATTCAACGCACGTACGCAAGAACAAGCAGGTTTAATCATTCCGGTAGAAATTAGTGTATATGAAGACCGTTCATTTACATTCATTACTAAAACTCCACCGGCTCCAGTACTACTTAAAAAAGCAGCTGGCGTAGAAAAAGGTTCTGGTGAACCTAACAAAACTAAAGTTGCTACAGTAACTAAAGATCAAGTACGTGAAATTGCACAAACTAAAATGCAAGACTTAAACGCTGCAGACGAAGAAGCAGCTATGCGTATTATCGAAGGTACTGCACGTAGTATGGGTATCACTGTACAATAATTTTTGAACATAAAAGTTAGATTATCGAAATAAAATTAAGAGGTTGAAACAAAAGTTTGTTTTTAGGACGCCGTTAATCGGTTCTTAGAGTATAAACGATTATGTGTAAACCTCGTTAGACGATGGCAGGTAACAGAAACGACAACCAATAATATTGTCTGTGATGAATTTTGTAAGTTTTGAAACCTTAAGGTAATTTGAAACGTGAAATATTCATCTGTTATCTGCTCTTAACTTGTGTAATACACAAGTAAGCGTGGGAGGAAATTCCGCTAAAACCACTAAAGGAGGAACAATAAATGGCTAAAAAAGGTAAAAAGTATCAAGAAGCAGCTAATAAAGTTGATCGTACTAAACACTATAGTGTTGAAGAAGCAATCAGCTTAGCTAAAGAAACAAGCATTGCTAACTTTGACGCATCAGTTGAAGTAGCTTTCCGTTTAGGAATTGATACACGTAAAAATGACCAACAAATCCGTGGTGCAGTAGTATTACCAAACGGTACTGGTAAATCACAACGTGTATTAGTATTTGCTAAAGGTGACAAAGTCGCTGAAGCAGAAGCAGCAGGCGCAGATTACGTAGGTGAATCTGAATATGTGCAAAAAATCCAACAAGGTTGGTTCGACTTTGACGTAGTAGTAGCTACTCCAGACATGATGGGCGAAGTTGGTAAATTAGGTCGTGTATTAGGACCTAAAGGTTTAATGCCAAACCCTAAAACTGGTACAGTAACTATGGACGTTAAAAAAGCTGTTGAAGAAATCAAAGCTGGTAAAGTTGAATACCGTGCTGAAAAAGCTGGTATCGTACATGCTTCAATCGGTAAAGTTTCATTCAGCGATGAACAATTAGTTGAAAACTTTAAAGCTTTACAAGATGTGTTAACAAAAGCTAAACCATCTTCAGCTAAAGGTACTTACTTCAAATCTGTTGCTGTAACTACAACAATGGGTCCTGGAGTTAAAGTAGACACTGCTTCATTCAAATTATAATTTAAATAATATATGATATAGATTAAAGACTGAGAGAATTTGATGTAATTTCGGCATAGCACATATGATTATATATTTGCTTAAGAAGTTTAAAATTAATTTCTTTCAGTCTTTAAAAAAATGTTGACATATCACAATAAACAGGTTATATTACTTATTGTGATTATTTTACCTAAGACAGTAGGAGTTATATAATAACTTAAAATTTATCCTACCGAGGCTAAATTGACTTGAACGTGATGATTATTAAAATGATCTTTCAAGCACTTTTTGCCGTGGGTAGAAAGTGCTTTTTTTATTGAAAAATAAAAAAAAGCACCAAAAATAAAAATGGAGGTGTCTGAATGTCTGCTATTATTGAAGCTAAAAAACAACAAGTTGATGTTATTGCTGAACAACTTAAAAATTCAGTTTCAACTGTTATCGTTGACTACCGTGGCTTAACTGTTGCCGAAGTAACGGAACTTCGTTCACAATTACGTGAAGCTGGTGTTGAGTATAAAGTATACAAAAACACAATGGTTCGTCGTGCAGCTGAACAAGCAGGTATCGAAGGCTTAGATGAATTCTTAACTGGTCCTACAGCGATCGCTACTTCTACTGAAGATGTAGTTGCTCCAGCGAAAGTTATCGCAGGATTTGCTAAAGAACACGAAGCTTTAGAAATTAAAACAGGCGTTATGGAAGGTAGCGTTATCTCAGCAGAAGAAGTTAAAACTGTTGGTTCATTACCTTCACACGATGGTCTTGTATCTATGCTTTTATCAGTATTACAAGCTCCAGTACGCAACTTCGCTTATGCGGTTAAAGCTGTTGGAGAACAAAAAGAAGAAAGCGCTGAATAACTGCGCGTAAAATATTAAAATAAATGGAGGAATAATAAAATGGCTAATCAAGAACAAATCATTGAAGCAATTAAAGAAATGTCAGTATTAGAATTAAACGATTTAGTAAAAGCAATTGAAGAAGAATTTGGTGTAACAGCAGCAGCTCCTGTAGCAGCAGCTGGTGCAGCTGGTGGCGGCGACGCAGCAGCTGAAAAAACTGAATTTGACGTTGAATTAACTTCAGCTGGATCTTCAAAAATCAAAGTTGTTAAAGCTGTTAAAGAAGCAACTGGCTTAGGCTTAAAAGATGCTAAAGAATTAGTTGACAACGCTCCTAAAGTAATCAAAGAAGGCGTTGCTAAAGAAGAAGCTGAAAAACTTAAAGAACAATTAGAAGAAGTTGGAGCTACTGTAGAATTAAAATAATTCTAGTATCTTAACTTAATATTAAAGTTATCTATATAACTCATTACTTTCTAAAGCAAAGAGGCTAAGATAGCTTGAATTCTTTGAGAAATTAAAACCCCGTTATCACGATAACGGGGTTTTTACTTCATTTTCTAGCAAATAAAAGATGAACAATGATAGAGAGGTGTAATAATGGGGCATTATTATGATGAGAATCCTGAAGTTCAAAGTGATGAAAAGGTGATTCATTACCATTATCACCAACATGAATTAACTTTAACTACGGATGCTGGTGTGTTCTCTAAAGGGAAAGTTGACTTTGGTTCTGATACGCTTGTTCAAACATTTCTAAATGAACATCCTCCAGGTCCAAGCAAAAAGGTTATTGATGTTGGCTGTGGTTATGGGCCAATTGGTCTGATGATTGCAAAAGTTTCACCACATCATCACATCACAATGGTTGATGTGAATCAACGTGCTTTAAACTTAGCTGAAAAGAATAGAAAAGCGAATCACATAGATAATGTAGAGATAAAAGAAAGTGATGGCTTATCGCAAGTTGAAGATAATAGTTATGATTTTGTTTTAACTAATCCTCCTATCCGTGCAGGTAAAGAGGTTGTTCATCGTATTTTTGAAGAGGCATATTCAAAGTTAAAAGATCAAGGTGAATTATATGTGGTCATTCAAAAGAAACAAGGTATGCCTTCTGCTAAAAAGAAAATGGAAGAGATATTTAATAATGTAGAAACTGTGAATAAAAATAAAGGCTACTACATCTTGAAAAGTCGAAAAGGTTGATTTCAAGGTAGTATTCTGATATAGTTATAAAATGTAAAAATTTATGTTCAATAAGTGTGTACTTTTACGCAAAATGAGTACGTAAAACAAGAATAATTGCAGAATCGAAAATGGTGTCATCAGTTGTGTTGCCGTTTTCTTTTTGTCTTGTTATGCGACTTTTTGTTTTGTGTATCAGTTTAGCACGCAATATTTGAGGGGTGAATCTGTTTGGCAGGTCAAGTTGTCCAATATGGAAGACATCGTAAACGTAGAAATTATGCGAGAATTTCAGAAGTATTAGAATTACCAAACTTAATAGAAATTCAAACTAAATCTTACGACTGGTTCTTAAAAGAAGGTTTATTAGAAATGTTCCGTGACATTTCACCAATTGAAGATTTCACTGGTAACCTTTCTTTAGAATTTGTAGATTACAGATTAGGTGAACCAAAATATGATTTAGAAGAATCTAAAAACCGTGACGCTACTTATGCTGCACCTCTTCGTGTTAAAGTACGTCTAATTATCAAAGAAACTGGAGAAGTCAAAGAACAAGAAGTGTTCATGGGTGACTTCCCATTAATGACGGATACAGGTACGTTTGTAATTAATGGTGCAGAACGTGTTATCGTTTCTCAATTAGTACGTTCACCATCCGTTTATTTCAATGAAAAAATCGACAAAAATGGTCGCGAAAATTATGATGCGACAATCATTCCTAACCGTGGTGCATGGTTAGAATACGAAACTGATGCTAAAGATGTAGTTTATGTTCGTATTGATAGAACACGTAAATTACCTTTAACAGTATTATTACGTGCTTTAGGTTTCTCTAATGATCAAGAAATTATTGATTTATTAGGTGATAGTGAGTATTTACGCAACACACTTGAAAAAGACAGCACTGAAAATACTGAACAAGCATTATTAGAAATTTATGAACGTTTACGTCCTGGTGAACCACCAACAGTTGAAAATGCTAAGAGTCTATTATACTCACGTTTCTTCGACCCTAAACGTTATGATTTAGCAAGTGTTGGTCGTTACAAAACAAACAAAAAATTACACTTAAAACACCGTTTATTCAACCAAAAATTAGCTGAACCAATCGTTAATAGCGAAACTGGTGAAATTGTTGCTGAAGAAGGCACAGTTTTAGACCGTCGTAAATTAGACGAAATTATGGAAGTTTTAGAAACAAATGCTAATAGTGAAGTGTTTGAATTAGAAGGTAGCGTTATTGACGAACCTGTTGAAATTCAATCTATTAAAGTATATGTACCAAATGATGAAGAAGAGCGTACAACTACTGTAATCGGTAATGCTTTACCAGATTCAGAAGTGAAATGTATTACTCCTGCTGACATCATTGCCTCAATGAGTTATTTCTTTAACTTATTAAATGGCATTGGTTATACAGATGATATTGACCATTTAGGTAACCGTCGTTTACGTTCAGTTGGTGAACTTTTACAAAACCAATTCCGCATCGGTTTATCAAGAATGGAACGTGTTGTACGTGAAAGAATGTCAATTCAAGACACAGATTCAATTACGCCACAACAATTAATCAATATCCGTCCTGTAATTGCATCAATTAAAGAGTTCTTCGGTAGCTCTCAATTATCTCAATTCATGGACCAAGCTAACCCATTAGCTGAGTTAACACATAAACGTCGTCTTTCTGCCTTAGGACCTGGTGGTTTAACACGTGAACGTGCTCAAATGGAAGTACGTGACGTTCACTATTCTCACTATGGTCGTATGTGTCCTATCGAGACACCAGAGGGACCAAACATTGGTTTGATTAACTCATTATCAAGTTATGCGCGTGTTAATGAATTTGGTTTCATTGAAACACCATATCGTAAAGTAGACTTAGATACTAACTCTATTACAGATCAAATCGATTACTTAACAGCTGATGAAGAAGATAGCTATGTAGTTGCCCAAGCGAACTCTCGCTTAGATGAAAATGGCCGTTTCTTAGACGACGAAGTTGTTTGTCGTTTCCGTGGTAACAACACAGTTATGGCTAAAGAAAAAATGGACTACATGGACGTATCTCCTAAACAAGTAGTATCAGCTGCGACAGCATGTATCCCATTCTTAGAAAACGATGACTCTAACCGTGCGTTAATGGGTGCGAACATGCAACGTCAAGCGGTACCATTGATGAATCCAGAAGCACCTTTCGTAGGTACTGGTATGGAACACGTAGCAGCACGTGACTCAGGTGCGGCAATCACTGCTAAACACAGAGGTCGTGTTGAACACGTTGAATCTAATGAAGTATTAGTACGTCGTTTAGTTGAAGAGAACGGTACTGAACACGAAGGTGAATTAGACCGTTACCCATTAGCTAAATTCAAACGTTCTAACTCAGGTACTTGTTACAACCAACGTCCAATCGTTTCTGTTGGCGATGTAGTTGAATACAACGAAATCTTAACTGACGGACCTTCAATGGAACTAGGCGAAATGGCTTTAGGCCGTAACGTTGTAGTTGGTTTCATGACTTGGGACGGTTATAACTACGAGGATGCTGTAATCATGAGTGAACGTTTAGTTAAAGATGACGTTTACACTTCAATTCATATTGAAGAATATGAATCAGAAGCGCGTGATACTAAACTAGGACCTGAAGAAATCACTCGTGATATTCCTAACGTTTCTGAAAATGCACTTAAAAACTTAGACGATCGCGGTATCGTTTATGTTGGTGCTGAAGTTAAAGACGGTGACATCTTAGTGGGTAAAGTAACGCCTAAAGGTGTAACTGAATTAACAGCTGAAGAAAGATTATTACACGCTATCTTCGGTGAAAAAGCACGTGAAGTACGTGATACATCATTACGTGTACCACATGGTGCAGGCGGTATCGTACTAGATGTTAAAGTATTCAATCGTGAAGAGGGCGATGATACTTTATCACCAGGTGTAAACCAATTAGTACGTGTTTATATCGTTCAAAAACGTAAAATCCATGTTGGGGACAAAATGTGTGGTCGTCACGGTAACAAAGGGGTTATCTCTAAGATCGTTCCTGAAGAAGATATGCCTTACTTACCAGATGGACGTCCAATTGATATCATGTTAAACCCACTTGGTGTACCATCACGTATGAACATCGGACAAGTTTTAGAGTTACACTTAGGTATGGCTGCTAAAAACTTAGGTATCCATGTTGCATCACCAGTATTCGATGGTGCTAACGATGATGATGTATGGTCAACAATTGAAGAAGCTGGTATGGCTCGTGACGGTAAAACTGTCTTATACGATGGTCGTACTGGTGAACCATTCGATAACCGTATCTCTGTTGGTGTAATGTACATGCTTAAACTTGCACACATGGTTGACGACAAATTACACGCTCGCTCAACTGGTCCATACTCACTTGTTACACAACAACCACTTGGTGGTAAAGCACAATTCGGTGGACAACGTTTCGGTGAGATGGAGGTATGGGCACTTGAAGCATACGGTGCTGCATACACATTACAAGAAATCCTAACTTACAAATCTGACGATACTGTAGGTCGTGTTAAAACTTACGAAGCTATCGTTAAAGGTGAAAACATCTCTAGACCAAGTGTTCCAGAATCATTCCGCGTATTGATGAAAGAATTACAAAGTTTAGGTTTAGATGTAAAAGTAATGGATGAACATGATAACGAAATCGAAATGGCTGACGTTGACGATGAAGATGCAACTGAGCGCAAAGTAGACTTACAACAAAAAGATGTTCCAGAAACTCAAAAAGAAACTACTGACTAATTAGCAATTAAGTATAGAAATAATACGAAGTAAAAGATAAAGGTTCTAAGGAAAGTTAAGGTCCCTACTTTAACTTTCCTAGACGCTATCTTTTCTGACTTATTTTTAGTTTCAATAAATGTGAATCAATCAAATAGCACAGCTAATCTAAATTGAAGGAGGTAGGCTCCTTGATTGATGTAAATAATTTCCATTATATGAAAATCGGTTTAGCCTCACCTGAAAAAATCCGTTCTTGGTCTTACGGTGAAGTTAAAAAACCTGAAACAATTAACTATCGTACTTTGAAACCAGAAAAAGATGGTCTTTTCTGTGAAAGAATATTTGGACCTACAAAAGACTGGGAATGTAGTTGTGGTAAGTACAAACGTGTACGTTACAAAGGCATGGTATGTGATAGATGTGGCGTAGAAGTAACTAAATCTAAAGTACGTCGTGAAAGAATGGGACATATTGAATTAGCAGCTCCTGTATCTCATATTTGGTATTTCAAAGGTATCCCAAGTCGCATGGGTCTTTTATTAGACATGTCTCCTAGAGCATTAGAAGAAGTTATTTACTTCGCTTCTTATGTTGTAGTAGATCCAGGTCCAACTGGTTTAGAGAAAAAATCTCTATTATCTGAAGCAGAATTCAGAGATTACTATGATAAATACCCAGGCCAATTTGTAGCTAAAATGGGTGCTGAAGGTATTAAAGACTTATTAGAAGAAATTAACTTAGACGAAGAATTAAAAACGTTACGTGATGAGTTAGAATCTGCGACTGGTCAAAGATTAACTCGTGCCATCAAACGTTTAGAAGTTGTAGAATCATTTAGAAATTCTGGTAACAATCCTTCATGGATGATTTTAGATGTACTTCCAATCATCCCACCAGAAATTCGTCCAATGGTTCAATTAGATGGTGGCCGTTTTGCTACAAGTGACTTAAACGACTTATACCGTCGTGTTATCAACCGTAACAACCGTTTAAAACGTTTATTAGACCTTGGTGCTCCTGGTATCATCGTTCAAAACGAAAAACGTATGTTACAAGAAGCAGTAGATGCTTTAATTGATAACGGTCGTCGTGGTCGTCCAGTAACTGGTCCAGGTAACAGACCATTGAAATCACTTTCTCACATGTTGAAAGGTAAACAAGGTCGTTTCCGTCAAAACTTACTTGGTAAACGTGTTGACTACTCTGGACGTTCAGTTATCGCAGTAGGACCAAGCTTGAAAATGTATCAATGTGGTCTACCTAAAGAAATGGCGCTTGAATTATTCAAACCATTCGTTATGAAAGAATTAGTTCAACGCGAAATTGCTACAAACATTAAAAATGCTAAAAGTAAAATTGAGCGTATGGATGACGAAGTATGGGATGTATTAGAGGATGTTATTAGAGAACACCCTGTATTACTTAACCGTGCACCTACACTTCACAGATTAGGTATCCAAGCATTCGAACCTACTTTAGTAGAAGGTCGTGCAATCCGTCTTCACCCACTTGTAACAACTGCTTACAACGCGGACTTTGACGGTGACCAAATGGCCGTTCACGTACCTTTATCTAAAGAAGCACAAGCTGAAGCTCGTATGTTAATGTTAGCTGCTCAAAATATCTTGAACCCTAAAGATGGTAAACCAGTAGTTACACCATCACAAGATATGGTATTAGGTAACTATTACTTAACTTTAGAACGTAAAGATGCTGTTAACACTGGTGTTATTTTCAATGACACTAACGAAGTGCTTAAAGCTTATGGAAATGGTTATGTTCATTTACACACTCGTATTGGTGTACATGCTAAATCATTTAACAATCCAACGTTCACTGAAGAACAAAACAATAAGATCTTAGTTACATCAGTAGGTAAAGTTATCTTCAATGAAATCATTCCAGATTCATTTGCTTACATTAATGAACCTAGTCAAGCTAACCTTGAAGGTCAAACACCAGATAAATACTTCATCAATCCAACTGAATTAGGTGAAGGTGGTCTTAAAGAATACTTCGAGGATAAAGAACTTATTGAACCATTCAATAAAAAATTCTTAGGAAATATTATCGCTGAAGTCTTCAACAGATTTAGCATTACAGATACATCTATGATGCTTGACCTTATGAAAGACTTAGGTTTCAAATATTCATCTAAAGCAGGTATCACAGTTGGTGTATCTGACATCGTGGTACTTCCAGATAAACAACAAATCTTAGATGAACACGAAAAATTAGTTGAACGTGTATCTAAACAATTTAATCGTGGTTTAATTACTGAAGATGAACGTTATAACGCTGTTGTTGAAATTTGGACTGACGCTAAAGACCAAATTCAAGGCGAATTAATGCAATCTCTTGAGAAAACAAACCCAATCTTCATGATGAGTGACTCTGGTGCCCGTGGTAACGCATCTAACTTTACACAATTAGCCGGTATGCGTGGATTAATGGCTGCGCCATCAGGTAAAATTATCGAGTTACCAATCACATCATCATTCCGTGAAGGTTTAACAGTATTAGAATACTTCATCTCTACACACGGTGCGCGTAAAGGTCTTGCCGATACAGCCCTTAAAACAGCTGACTCAGGTTACCTTACTCGTCGTCTTGTTGACGTTGCACAAGACGTTATCGTTCGTGAAGAAGACTGTGGTACTGACCGTGGTTTATTAGTTTCTGATATCAGAGAAGGTACAGAAATGATTGAACCATTTATCGAACGTATCGAAGGTCGTTATTCTAAAGAAACTATTCGTCACCCTGAAACAGATGAAATTATCATCCGTCCAGACGAATTAATCACAGCAGAAATTGCTAAGCAAATTACAGATGCTGGTATCGAACAAATGTACATCCGTTCAGCATTTACTTGTAACACTCGTCACGGTGTTTGTGAAAAATGTTACGGTAAAAACCTTGCTACAGGTGAAAAAGTTGAAGTGGGTGAAGCAGTTGGTACCATCGCCGCTCAATCAATCGGTGAACCAGGTACCCAACTTACAATGCGTACATTCCATACAGGTGGGGTAGCCGGAAGCGATATCACACAAGGTCTTCCACGTATCCAAGAGATTTTCGAAGCGCGTAACCCTAAAGGTCAAGCGGTAATTACGGAAATCGAAGGTGTAGTTGAAGATATTAAATTAGCTAAAGATCGCCAACAAGAAATCGTGATCAAAGGTGCTAACGAAACTAGATCTTACTTAGCTTCAGGTACTTCAAGAATTGTAGTTGAAATCGGTCAATCAGTTGAACGCGGTGAAGTATTAACTGAAGGTTCTATCGAGCCTAAGAACTTCTTAGCTGTTGCTGGTTTAAATGCGACTGAAAGCTACTTACTTAAAGAAGTACAAAAAGTTTATCGTATGCAAGGTGTAGAAATCGACGATAAACACGTTGAAGTAATGGTTAGACAAATGTTACGTAAAGTTAGAATCATCGAAGCTGGTGACACTAAACTATTACCAGGTTCATTAGTTGATATTCATAACTTTACTGACGCTAACAGAGAAGCATTCAAAGAACGTAAACGCCCAGCTACTGCTAAGCCAGTATTACTTGGTATTACTAAAGCTTCTCTTGAAACAGAAAGCTTCTTATCAGCTGCTTCATTCCAAGAAACTACTCGTGTACTTACTGATGCTGCTATCAAAGGTAAACGTGATGACTTATTAGGTCTTAAAGAGAACGTAATTATCGGTAAGTTAATCCCAGCTGGTACAGGTATGAGACGTTATAGTGACGTTCAATATGATAAAGCTGGAACACCAGTGTCTGAAACTGAAGAAGTTGAAGTTACTGAATAATAGATGAGATAAAATCTGTTTAAGATTTATCTTCATTACTGACGAGACGGGGCTTATCAATCTTTTGAGAATGAAGCCTCGCTCTCGTTCTTTATTTTTTGAAAATGAGTAAAAAGTCTGTAAAAAATGTTGACTTGATATGTTTAAAAGTGTTACTATATTAAAGGTTGATGCAAGCAGAACTTTGGAGGATATTTTAATGTCTAATGAAAAAGTTGCACGCTTTAACAAACAACACTTTGTGGTTGGTCTTAAAGAAACGCTTAAAGCGTTGAAACGAGATCAAGTTGCATCATTGATTATTGCTCAAGACGTTGAAGTCCATTTATTGGCTCGCGTATTTAGCCAAATCAATCATAAAAATATATCTATTTCATATTTTCAAAGCAAACAAGCTTTAGGGAAATATGTAGGTATCAATGTTAATGCAACAATTGTTGCGTTATTGAATGAGAATTAGTAAGTATATTGCTTACTAAATTTTATTTAACCTAAAAATGAACCACCTGGATGTGTGGAATTAAAAAGTGAAGAGAGGAGGACATTTCAATGCCAACTATTAACCAATTAGTACGTAAACCTAGACAAAGCAAAACTAAAAAATCAGATTCACCAGCTTTAAACAGAGGTTTCAATAGTAAAAAGAAACAATTTACTAACTTAAACTCACCTCAAAAACGTGGTGTTTGTACTCGTGTAGGTACTATGACACCTAAAAAACCTAACTCAGCTTTACGTAAATATGCACGTGTGCGTTTATCAAACAATATTGAAATCAATGCATACATTCCTGGTATCGGCCATAACTTACAAGAACACAGTGTTGTACTTGTACGTGGTGGACGTGTAAAAGACTTACCTGGTGTGCGTTACCATATCGTACGTGGTGCGCTTGATACTTCAGGCGTTGATGGACGTAGACAAGGTCGTTCATTATACGGAACTAAAAAACCTAAAAATTAAGATTAAGATTGTGTAAATTTTAATATCAATTTTTGAGAATATACTATAATAGGAAGGGAGGATTTTCATTATGCCTCGTAAAGGATCAGTACCTAAAAGAGACGTATTACCAGATCCAATTCATAACTCTAAGTTAGTTACTAAATTAATTAACAAAATTATGTTAGATGGTAAACGCGGAACAGCTCAAAGAATTCTTTATTCAGCATTTGACCTTGTGGAACAACGCAGTGGTCGTGATGCTTTAGAAGTATTCGAAGAAGCAATCAACAACATTATGCCAGTATTAGAAGTAAAAGCTCGTCGTGTGGGTGGTTCTAACTACCAAGTACCAGTTGAGGTACGCCCAGAACGTCGTACTACTTTAGGATTACGTTGGTTAGTTAACTATGCTCGTCTTCGTGGTGAAAAAACTATGGAAGATCGTTTAGCTAACGAAATCTTAGACGCTGCTAATAATACAGGTGGTGCAGTTAAAAAACGTGAGGATACTCACAAAATGGCTGAAGCGAACAAAGCATTCGCTCACTACCGTTGGTAAGATAAAAGCTTTAACCCTGAGTGTGTTCCGTCGACAAATTGGTTTACCAAGCTAAGATGGTTCATGCTTAGGGCATCGCCATATTCTATAGTACTTATTCAGTAATAACTGGAAGGAGAAAAACAATGGCTAGAGACTTTTCATTGAAAAACACTCGTAACATCGGTATCATGGCTCACATCGATGCTGGTAAAACAACTACGACTGAACGTATTTTATACTATACAGGTCGTATCCACAAAATTGGTGAAACACACGAAGGTGCTTCACAAATGGACTGGATGGAACAAGAACAAGACCGTGGTATTACTATCACATCTGCTGCTACAACAGCACAATGGCAAGGCCACCGTGTAAACATTATCGATACTCCAGGACACGTAGACTTCACTGTAGAGGTTGAACGTTCATTACGTGTACTTGACGGTGCTGTTACTGTACTTGATGCTCAATCAGGTGTAGAACCTCAAACTGAAACAGTTTGGCGTCAGGCTACTACTTATGGTGTACCTCGTATCGTATTCGTAAACAAAATGGATAAATTAGGTGCAAACTTCGATTACTCTGTAAGCACAATTCACGATCGCTTACAAGCTAACGCTGCACCTATCCAATTACCAATTGGTGCCGAAGACGAATTTGAAGCTATCATCGACTTAGTTGAAATGAAATGCTTCAAATATACAAACGACTTAGGTACAGAAATTGATGAAATTGAAATTCCTGACGATCACAAAGATAGAGCAGAAGAAGCTCGTGCTAACTTAATCGAAGCAGTTGCTGAAAGCAATGACGAATTAATGGAAAAATATCTTGGTGACGAAGAAATTTCAGTTGAAGAATTAAAAGATGCTATCCGTCAAGCTACTACTGACGTAGAATTCTACCCAGTACTTTGCGGTACAGCATTCAAAAACAAAGGTGTTCAATTAATGCTTAACGCAGTAATCGATTACTTACCATCTCCTTTAGATGTTAAACCAATCGTTGGACACCGTGCTGAAAATCCTGAAGAAGAAGTAATTGCTAAACCAGATGATTCAGCTGAATTCGCTGCATTAGCATTCAAAGTTATGACTGACCCTTACGTTGGTAAATTAACTTTCTTCCGTGTATATTCAGGTACATTAACATCAGGTTCTTACATTAAGAACTCAACTAAAGACAAACGTGAACGTGTAGGTCGTTTATTACAAATGCACGCTAACTCACGTCAAGAGATTGATACTGTTTACTCAGGTGATATCGCTGCTGCAGTTGGTCTTAAAGATACAGGTACTGGTGACACATTATGTGGTGAAAAGAATGACATTATCTTAGAATCAATGGAATTCCCTGAACCAGTTATCCACTTATCAGTAGAACCAAAATCTAAAGCTGACCAAGATAAAATGACTCAAGCTTTAGTTAAATTACAAGAAGAAGACCCAACATTCCATGCTCACACAGATGAAGAAACTGGACAAGTTATCATCGGCGGTATGGGTGAGTTACACTTAGACATCTTAGTTGACCGTATGAAGAAAGAATTCAACGTTGAATGTAACGTAGGTGCTCCAATGGTTTCATACCGTGAAACATTCAAGCAATCTGCACAAGTTCAAGGTAAATTCTCTCGTCAATCTGGTGGTCGTGGTCAATACGGTGATGTTCACATTGAATTCACACCTAACGAAACTGGCGCAGGTTTCGAATTCGAAAATGCTATCGTTGGTGGTGTAGTTCCTCGTGAATACATTCCATCAGTTGAAGCTGGTCTTAAAGATGCTATGGAAAATGGTGTCTTAGCTGGTTATCCATTAATTGATGTTAAAGCTAAATTATTTGATGGTTCATACCATGATGTCGATTCATCTGAAATGGCCTTCAAAATTGCTGCATCATTAGCACTTAAAGAAGCTGCTAAAAAATGTGATCCAGTTATCTTAGAACCAATGATGAAAGTTACAATCGAAATGCCTGAAGAATACATGGGTGACATCATGGGTGACGTAACAGCTCGTCGTGGACGTGTTGATGGTATGGAACCTCGTGGTAATGCACAAGTTGTTAACGCTTATGTACCACTTTCAGAAATGTTCGGTTATGCAACTTCATTACGTTCTAACACTCAAGGTCGCGGTACTTACACTATGTACTTTGACCACTATGCAGAAGTTCCAAAATCAATCGCTGATGACATCATCAAAAAAAATAAAGGTGAATAATTAAACTTGTTTTAACTAGTAAATCTAGTTAAAATACAGCTTGAGCTTATTATTTAAGCTATCATCTTTATGAATTGATTTTTTGTGAAAAATGCATTATAAAAGAACTATGAATTCTTTTCAGAACAATCATTATTTCTCATGATGGTGAGAAACTATCATGAGAGATAATATTGAAATAACTTTTACTAGAATAGGAGAGATTTAATAATGGCAAAAGAAAAATTTGATCGCTCAAAAGAACATGCCAATATTGGTACTATCGGTCACGTTGACCATGGTAAAACTACTTTAACAGCTGCTATCGCAACTGTATTAGCTAAAAATGGTGACACTGTTGCACAATCATATGACATGATTGACAACGCTCCAGAAGAAAAAGAACGTGGTATTACAATCAATACTGCACACATCGAATATCAAACTGACAAACGTCACTATGCTCACGTTGACTGCCCAGGACACGCTGACTATGTTAAAAACATGATCACTGGTGCTGCTCAAATGGACGGCGGTATCTTAGTAGTATCTGCTGCTGACGGTCCAATGCCACAAACTCGTGAACACATCTTATTATCACGTAACGTTGGTGTGCCAGCATTAGTAGTATTCTTAAACAAAGTTGACATGGTTGACGATGAAGAATTATTAGAATTAGTTGAAATGGAAGTACGTGACTTATTATCTGAATACGACTTCCCAGGTGACGATGTACCTGTAATCGCTGGTTCAGCATTAAAAGCTTTAGAAGGCGATGCTCAATATGAAGAAAAAATCTTAGAATTAATGCAAGCAGTTGATGATTATATTCCAACTCCAGAACGTGATTCTGACAAACCATTCATGATGCCTGTTGAGGACGTATTCTCAATCACAGGTCGTGGTACTGTTGCTACAGGCCGTGTTGAACGTGGTCAAATCAAAGTTGGTGAAGAAGTTGAAATTATTGGTATCCATGATACTTCTAAAACAACTGTTACAGGTGTAGAAATGTTCCGTAAATTATTAGACTACGCTGAAGCTGGTGACAACATCGGTGCATTATTACGTGGTGTTGCTCGTGAAGACGTACAACGTGGTCAAGTATTAGCTGCTCCAGGTTCAATCACACCTCACACTAAATTCAAAGCAGACGTATACGTTTTATCTAAAGACGAAGGTGGACGTCACACTCCATTCTTCTCAAACTATCGTCCACAATTCTATTTCCGTACTACTGACGTAACTGGTGTTGTTAACTTACCAGAAGGTACAGAAATGGTTATGCCTGGCGACAACGTTGAAATGACAGTAGAATTAATCGCTCCTATCGCTATTGAAGACGGTACTCGTTTCTCAATCCGTGAAGGTGGACGTACTGTAGGATCAGGCGTTGTAACTGAAATCATCGAATAATTTTAATTATTCTTTGTTTCAAAGACTCCCTTAGGGGAGTCTTTTTTTATATACATAAAAATGGGCAATTTTGCCTTTTATTCGGTTAATCGCTCTCATGTTACACTGTGTAAATCTCATATCCTATAATAAATAAAGAAATGTCTATGATTAACTCAATGTAAGAGTCAACAAAGACATTTCTTTATAAAATCAATCTCTATCCAATTTTAAAACACGTTTTCAATTTCTAATATTTTCAAGAATTCACTAGCTGCATACTTAAATGCGGCTTCATCTATATCGAAATGGGGGTTATGATGAGGGGCTGTAATTCCTCTATCTTTATTGCCACAACCTGTTAAGAAAAATGCCCCTGGGCGAACTTTTAAATAATGAGAGAAGTCTTCGCCAATCATCATAAGCTCTGATTCATTGAAGCGTAAATGCATTTCATTAGCTGCTTGTTTCACTACCTCATAGCCACTGTTATGATTATGCACCGGTAAGTATCCACGAATATATTCCATCTCATAAGTAATATCGTTTGCTAAGGCAAGACCTTGCAATAACTTATCCATTTTATTTTGAATGTGCGCCTGTAACGCTGTATCAAACGTACGTACAGTACCTTTACAAAAAGCAGAATCTGGAATGACACTATCTGAAGAACCCGCTTGTACCATGCCAAAAGTCAACACAGCTTCTTTAACTGGGTCGATGGTACGTGATACTATCTTTTGTGCACTAATAATAAACTCAGCCATAATTACAATAGGATCAATCGTTTCATGAGGTTTTGCGCCATGGCCACCTTTACCTTTAATTGTAATTGAGAATTCATCTGGAGAGGCCATAATCGCCCCAGGACGTGAATAAATGGTACCTGTAGGGTAACCACTCCATAAATGCGTTCCATATATTTTATCGACATCTTTGAGGCAACCATCATCAATCATTTCTTGTGAACCACCAGGCATAATTTCCTCGCCATATTGAAAGATAAATACAACATTCCCTTTTAATAAATGACGATGCTCATGAACAATTTCTGCCACACCTAATAGAATGGCTGTATGTCCGTCATGGCCACATGCATGCATAAAGCCATCATTTTTAGATTTATAAGGAACATCATTTAACTCCTGTATAGGCAACGCGTCAAAATCAGCTCGGAACGCTACAGTTGGACCATTTCCTTTACCTTTAAATATAGCCTTAATACCATTACGTCCTACTGGCGATTCAATTTCGCAATCTAAATGACTTAATTGATTAAGTATATAATTATGCGTCTATGTTTCCTCGAAAGAAGGTTCAGGATATTGATGCATATAACGACGCATCTGAATCATTCTACTTTCCTTTTTACTGGCTAATTGAAACCAATCCATTACACTCACGCCTTCTTCCTCTTTATTATGATTTTTAGTATATCAAATTCTTAATTCTCTCAATAGTTCCTTTTTTTATTTTTTGAAAATGGAGTTCTAAAACACCTAAAATTCTGTAATAAATACACATTGAAAATACAGTTGTACATGGTATGAAGAATATGAAATATATTGAATTTACAGGCATGATAGTGCTTTCATGTTCATCAAAAATCAGTTATGATAATGTTGATAAATAAATAAAAGGGGAAATGACAATGGTTCAATCTTTACACAACTTTTTAGAAGAAAATATCCAATATTTAAAAGATAATGGGTTATACAATGAAATTGATTCAATTGAAGGTGCAAACGGCCCAGAAATTACTATCAATGGAAAACAATATATTAACTTATCTTCAAATAACTATTTAGGACTAGCTACAAACGAAGATTTAAAAACTGCTGCTAAATCAGCAATTGATTCTCATGGTGTAGGTGCGGGTGCCGTACGTTCAATTAATGGTACTTTAGATTTACATGATGAATTAGAAAAAACATTAGCTGAATTTAAAGGTACTGAAGCAGCTATCGCTTATCAATCAGGATTCAACTGTAATATGGCTGCTATTTCAGCAGTAATGAACAAAAATGATGCTATCCTTTCAGATGAATTAAACCACGCATCTATTATTGATGGTTGTCGTTTATCAAAAGCTAAAATCATCCGTGTTAACCACTCTGATATGGACGATTTAAGAGCGAAAGCAAAAGAAGCTGTTGAATCTGGTCAATACAACAAAGTTATGTACATCACTGATGGTGTATTTAGTATGGATGGAGACGTTGCTAAATTACCAGAAATCGTTGAAATCGCTGAAGAATTTGGTTTAATCACATACGTTGACGATGCACACGGTTCTGGTGTAATGGGTAAAGGTGCAGGTACAGTTAAACATTTCGGTTTACAAGATAAAATCGACTTCCAAATCGGTACACTTTCAAAAGCAATTGGTGTAGTTGGTGGTTATGTAGCAGGTAGTAAAGAACTTATCGACTGGTTAAAAGCTCAATCAAGACCATTCTTATTCTCAACTTCATTAGCGCCTGGCGACACTAAAGCTATTACTGAAGCTGTAAGAAAATTAATGGCTTCTACTGAATTACATGATAAATTATGGGATAACGCTAAATACTTGAAACAAGGATTAGAAAAATTAGGTTTCAATACTGGCGAATCAGAAACACCAATTACTCCAGTAATTATCGGTGACGAAAAAGAAACACAAGAATTCAGTAAACGTCTTAAAGATGAAGGTATCTATGTTAAATCTATCGTCTTCCCAACAGTTCCACGTGGTACTGGTCGTGTAAGAAATATGCCTACTGCAGCACACACTAAAGAAATGTTAGATAAAGCTATTGCAGCTTATGAAAAAGTAGGTAAAGAACTAGGAACAATTAAATAATAAAACGACTACGTTTTAATAATGTTATAACATCCATAGGCTACTAGGCTTGTGGATGTTTTTTATATTATAGAGTGATAAACTAAAAATAATATAACGTATAAACATTTTAGAAAGAGAGATAAGTTTATGCATGAATTAAGACAATTAAGTTATCAAGATGAAGAAGCATTAGTGCAGTATTTAAAAGAGTGGTATGACAATGAGGAAAAAATTGTACCAGCTAATACGGATTTAGCGAAATACGATTCTTTTAAACAAATGGTTGATGAGCTTAATAAAGAAGACGCAGATGTAGATTGGGTGCCTACCACAACATTGTTTTATTTTAAAGATAATCAAATTGTAGGAGCTGTCGATATTCGTCATAAATTAAATAAACGTTTAACTAATATAGGCGGGCACGTAGGTTACGGTGTAAGGAAATCATTTAGAGGCCAAGGTATCGCTTCAACAATGCTTATAGAAGCTTTAAAAGTTTTGAAGACGTTAGATGTTGAGACCGTATTAATGACATGCAACCCTAAGAATTATGCTTCACAAGCAGTTATGAAACATTGTGGAGGGTACGAAATAACACCTTATACAAAGAAAAATGGTAACTTGGTTAGTCGCTTTGAAATACCGAATGATTGAAAGGAACAGTGTATGAAAGATCTTAAAGTAGTTTACGCATTAATTCAAAATGAAAATGGCGAGGTATTACTTGTTCATAATACAGATGACGATGGATGGTCATTACCAGGTGGTAAGGTAGAATATGGTGAAACACTAGTGGAAGCATTAGAACGTGAAGTGATGGAAGAAACTGGTTTGACTGCTAAAGTAGGTGATATCGTTAGTATCAATGAAGGTAAATCAACTCGTATGGATGTACATACTTTATTTATTATGTTTAAAGTAACAGTGGATGAGTATAAAACAGAAATCCATATGAAAGATGAAATTGCAGAATTACGTTGGCTAACAGTTGAAGAAGCGGATGAGAAGTTAGTCTACTATCATCATAGTTTGAAGGAGTTCTTGTCTAATAAAGCGACGTATTATAACGAAGGCTACGTGGATTAAACTTAGATAGTTTTTAGTTTAGAAAAAATCATTCTTCACTGGTGAAGAATGATTGGCGTCAAAAGTTTATAAATAGTTTCATAGTAATATGAAATCGCAAGGTTTCTCTAATGAGTGTCCTTTTATTTATAGTATAAAGATAACACCATTTAAACATCTTCACAATACTCAGTTAATGTTTTTTATAAAATAAATTAATATTCACAGTTTTGTTTTTTTTAAGTTCGAAAATGTATTTATTTGACTTGGTTGTAGGGTAATTAGTTAATAATTATGAATATACATATATGGGGGCGTTTAAATGCTAGTATTAAATGAGCAAGATCAACAGCAATTGTTGAATATGGAAGAAGTCATTGAGGAAGTAGCGCAGTCGTTGCAAGCATTTTCAGAGGGAAAAACAGAAACACCATTACGCTATGTCTTACCATTCAATAATGAAAATAGATATTTAGTTATGCCAGCACTCTCAGATGAATTAAAAATAGTTGGCATCAAAACTGTAACATTTGCACCGGATAATCCTAAAAAAGGCAGAAAAACAATTACAGGATCTGTGTTATTAAGTGATTACGAAACTGGAGAAACGTTAGCGGTGTTAGATGGTAGCTACTTAACTAAAATTCGAACTGGTGCAATTTCAGGCGTAGCTACTAAATATTTAGCACGTGAAGATGCGAAAATATTATGTGTGATTGGTGCAGGAGACCAAGCTGAGGGTTTAATTGCAGCAGTGATGGCAGTTAGAAACATAGAAACTGTGCACTTCTCAAGTCGAACTAAAGAAAATGCGGAACGTTTAGCTCAAAATGTAGAGAAAGAATATAACGTGTCTACAAAAGTATTTGATGAGGCAGACGATGCAATGGAAGAAGCGGATATCGTAGTGACAGCAACTAATTCAACAAAACCAGTATATTCGCATTCATTACATCCTGGCGTTCATCTGAATGCAGTCGGTTCGTTCAAACCAGAAATGCAAGAATTGCCATCTGAATCCATGTTAGTTGCTAATAAGATTGTAGTAGAATCTGTCGAAGCAGCCATGGAAGAAACGGGTGATTTAAAAGTACCTCAAGAAGAAGGTATTATCACACAAGAATCACTATATGGAGAACTTGGCGATATCGTAGCAGGTAAAATCCCTGGACGTGAAGATGATAAAGAAGTCACTTTATTTAAGTCAGTAGGCTTGGCAATTGTAGATATTGTAGTAGCGAATTATTTCTATAAAAAAGCAGTGGAAAATAGCGGAAAGTAATAAATAGAAATATATAAATAGAAAACCGTGTAGATGGCACTTAATTGTACCATTTACACGGTTTTATCATTATTGAAATAAGTTTATGCTGATTTTTTACGGTTACGTAAGTAAACTAAACCGGCACCTGTAATAACTAATACGATAGCAATGCCATGTTCTGCAATATCTCCATTTTTACCAGTGTTAGGCAATTGAGTAATAGGAGTGTGATGAGATGTCATAGGTGCGTTAGTTGCTGTATTCTCATTACTTTTAGCAATATTGCGTGACTCATGTGATTGAGTTGCATCTAATTGCTGTTTATCGAATGCAGTTTTTCCTTCTTGAGAAGGTTGGTTTATCGATACTACGGTGTTAGATGATGTATCTGATTTCTCATTAGTATGTGTGACTTTATGGCACACGCTTGTTGCGTCATTATGATTAGCTGCTTGATGATGCGTTTTAACTTCGTTTGTTTTAGCATCTTGTCCTTTTGTTTCTACTTGATCTGAAGTGTGATCTTGATGTTGCGTAGGGAAGGTGATGATGTTATCGCCTTCATGGTGGTTATGTTTACCACTTGCTACGTGTTCTTTTGTTGCTTCATTTTCAGAAGAAGAGTGGTTATCTGAACAGTGGTGTGCGTCTTGATCTTCATGGTGGGCCACTTCGCCGTTATGTTTAGGCGCATCCACGTTCGCTCCTCCATCAGTATTTCCAGGTTGAGGTGTGCCGTTAGCGTTATTGTGATTATCGCCAGTGTGAGCGCCTGTATTAGGCTGTTCATCACTTTCAGGCTGACCGTTAATAATACGTACAGGCTCTATCGTATCATATTTGCTTAAATCCGCTTCTTTAATATATTGTGCCACGACAGCATCTAGAGAAATGCCTTCTTCGCGTTGTCCGCCAAACATATCATAGCCATCGCCTTGATTAGCTGTGAAATCATTTGTTGTGACATAATATGTGCGATTTGGATCTAAGTCTTCGTACGCACCTGTTTCTTTATTTAATACTTTAATCGCATTCACGCGATGTCCTGCTTTTTTGTTGATATCAAAGTATACGCGAATGGAGTCTGACACTTGTAAGAAGCCACCGTTTGGAGCTAATACCGTTTTGCCATCTTGCGTTTCTGTGTCTGAACCAAGACTATGTTCGAATGCTTTTTCCACATCTGAACCTTTAACTTGAATTTGTGAAATTAAGTTTCCGAACGGTAATACTGTAATAATGTCGTTTTCTGTTATTTTACCTTTTTCAATAGAAGCGCGAATTCCGCCACCATTTGTCACCGCGAAGTCTGGTTGGTGTGAGAAGTTCTTAGCGCCATATGCTTCCATTGCATCTGTAATTAAGTTGCCTAAATTGGTTTCTTGTGTACGCGCTTGAGCACGTTCTCCATTAAATGTCACGGTGTTATTAGGAATTACCACTGTAGACGTTTCTTTCAAGAATTCATCGTTGGCTTTCTTCGTTTGAGCTTCAATTTGAGGATCAGCTGTCACATCTTTAGCGTCCGCCACATTGATTAGTGAAGCATTAACGTTAGAAGCTTTTTTATTTTGAAAATTAAAATCAACACGGCCTACATTAGCTAGTGCCGTTCCAGTCTGAGCAAGGACATTGTTTGTACCGTAATGTTCACCATGTTCAATGACAGTGTGTGAATGTCCATCTAATACAAAAATTGGTTGTTTGAAAGCGCCATTTTTAGTTAATTGATCGATAAGATAATCGCCACGCCAAATAGACTTTGTCGATTTATCTACACCTAAATGCGATAAAATGACGAACACATCGACCTTATTTTTAATATCTGTCATTGCTTGCGTCACACTAGGAAGCGGGTCTTTGAATTCGACTCCTTCTACCGCAGTAGGAGACGTCTTTGTCTTCGTTTCAGGTGTTGTCACACCTACAATTCCATAACGAATATTATTTTTATTGACGATAGTAGAAGGTTGGAACACTCGCTGTCCGTTTTTATAAATATTAGATGAAACCATTGGGAAGTTAACTTGTTTCTGTAAACGCATTAATTGATCATAACCAAAGTCAAATTCGTGGTTTCCGATAGTCATCGCGTCGTAGCCCACGCCGTTCATCGATTTAGCCATTTCTTTACCTTTAGATTTGTTAGAGACTGGTAACCCTTGAAAAGCATCGCCAGAATCAACGACTAAATCTGGATGATATTGTTCTTTGAGGCCTTTAACTTTAGCCATACCAATTACTCTACCTTCATCTTCTACAAAACGGCCATGAATGTCATTAGTATGTAAAATTGTATGCTTTGCAGTATTAGTAGAAGTCTTAGGAGTTGGTGCAACTGCTTTTATTGATGGTTTAGCAGATTTTGATGATTTTGTTGCTTGAGTTGTGTCTTTGGGAGTCTCTGTTTTAACTTTTTGTGTTGTGTCTGCGGTAGTATTTGATGTTTCTGTAGTGTTGTTATTTTGTGGTTGTCGCACTGAATCTTGTGTAGTTTTTGAACTTTTGTTCTCTTGCGTAGAAGGTTGAGTTGCCACTTCTTGAGAAGGTGCTTCAGTAGATGTTTTTTCTTCAGTTTTTGAAGATGTTGCCACCTTATGAATTGTTGGCGAAGCAGTTTTGTTAACTTCTTGAGAAGGTGTTTCTACCGATGCTTCATTTTTTGAAAAGGCAGAACCTTGAGATGAATCAGAGGGCTTCTCTGAAGTAGCCGGTTGTGTAGAAGGTGACGTCGCATCTTGATGTGATGCCGTATCTTGTTGTGATGATTTCACTTCTTGATGTGTGGTGGTTGTACCTTGTTGAGAAGGTGTTTGTACTGATGTAGTTGTTTCAGTACTAGCAGCATTATTAGACGAGTTAGTATCTTGTGTTTCGGCAGCGTAGGATGTACCAGATACTAAACCGAATGCTAAAAATAAAATAAGTATGAATGGAACGAGATACTGTTTCATATTAGCCTCCTTTATGAATAAAATTTACATTTTCATCTTAGCATAAGGCGAGGGATATAAAGCTTTCTTGTGGGATTATTTACGTTAATTTTAAAAATAATTAATAAATATGGTGTTTTGGGTGCTAAGTATCTCTGACTTTTCAAAAAAAGAGAAAAGTAAAAAGGATGTATTTTGTGAGTATACAAGAAAGCGCTTTTATACTATAATAAACATGTAATCAGGGACTATGTATTCTCTGGAAGGACAATTATACGTGTAGAACACACAAAGGGAGCTTTTATTTATGGAAAGAATAGTTATTACAGGAGCGCTTGGTCAAATTGGGACTGAGTTGGTATTAAAATGTCGTGAAATTTATGGGAATGATAATGTTTTAGCGACGGATATTAGAGAGCCTGAAGAGGGTTCAACGGTTGCTAATGGACCGTTTGAAATTTTAGACGTTACTGATCGCGATAAAATGATGCAAATCGTTGAGAACTTTAAAGCGGATACGTTAATGCATATGGCAGCGTTATTATCTGCGACTGCTGAAAAGAATCCTATTTTAGCATGGGATTTAAATATGGGCGGTTTAATGAATGCTTTAGAAACTGCTAGAAAATATGATTTACATTTCTTCACGCCAAGTTCTATTGGTGCGTTTGGTGATTCTACGCCTAAGAAGAATACGCCACAAAATACGATTCAACAACCTACTACAATGTATGGTGTGAATAAGGTTGCTGGTGAGTTATTATGCCAATATTACTTCAAAAAATTCGGCGTGGATACGCGTAGTGTGAGATTCCCTGGTCTTATTTCTCATGTTAAAGAGCCAGGTGGCGGTACGACTGACTATGCGGTTGAGATTTACTTTGAAGCGGTTAGAAAAGGTCGTTATACAAGCTATATCGCGAAAGACACTTACATGGATATGATGTATATGGATGATGCGATTGATGCGATTATTAAATTGATGGAAGCGGATGCTGACAAGCTTGAAACGCGTAATGGTTATAACTTAAGTGCGATGAGTTTCGAGCCTGAGGAAATTAAAGCTGCGATTCAAAAACATTATCCTGATTTCGTGTTAGATTATGAAGTGGACCCAGCACGTCAAGCGATTGCGGATAGCTGGCCTGATAATATTGATACTAGTTATTCTCGTAAAGAGTGGGGCTTTGATCCTAAATATGATTTAGCTGGTATGACTGAATTAATGTTAAAAGCGATTGAAGAAAAAGAGAAAAATAAATAAGTTTGATGTATTGAACTAGCAGGGTCGTCGTGCCCTGCTAGTTTTTTGTGTGAAGGAGAGTTCTAAGATAGATTTCACTCTCTTTAGTTGCTCGATTTCCTGGGGTGCTGTCTCAGCCTGTAGTCTTCGACTAGCACTGCTCCCCTAGGAGTCTCGCAACTACGTTTCGCTATCTATCTTAGGACTTCTTATATAACTCTGTGTGCACATACTTTCTATATATATAGTATCTCTATTATTTTAACTAATTTAATTAGTAATATTTACATAAATTTTATTAACAAAATTTAAGTATAATATCTTTAATAATTATTAATTTTCAATTTCAAAGAATAGTTTAGGAGCAATGAAGGATTTAAATTAATTGTTAATGTATGTTATTTTTGAAGAAAGGGTTTACAATAAGGATTTAGTTTGAATTTTTTGAAAATTTATTGAATAGAAAATATGAGATTGCTATAATTTAAGTTACTATTAATCAGGAAAACAGTAGGAGGTTTTCATCATGTCAGAAAAAGTTAAATTTGAACAACGCGAGACACTTAAAGAAAAACCAGAAGGCAATTTGGGATTTGGTCAGTACTTCACAGATTATATGCTAAGTTTTGATTATGATGCAGAAAAAGGATGGCATGATTTAAAAATCGTTCCTTATGCACCATTTGAAATTTCTCCAGCAGCACAAAGTCTTCACTATGGTCAAGCTGTATTCGAAGGATTAAAAGCCTATAAACATAATGGCGAAGTTGTATTATTCCGTCCAGATCAAAACTTCAAACGTATCAACGATTCATTAGCTCGTTTAGAAATGCCTAAAGTAGATGAAGAATTATTATTAGACGGATTAAAACAACTTGTTGATGTTGAACGTGATTGGGTACCTGAAGGTGAAGGTCAATCACTATATATCCGTCCATTCGTTTTTGCGACTGAAGGTATCTTAGGTGTAAGAGCATCAAAACAATATAAATTATTAATCATCTTATCTCCATCAGGTGCATATTATGGTGGCGATACATTAAAATCAACTAAAATCTATGTTGAAGACGAATATGTGCGTGCTGTACGTGGTGGTGTAGGTTTCGCTAAAGTAGCAGGTAACTATGCAGCAAGCTTATTAGCACAAACTAACGCAAACCAATTAGGCTATGACCAAGTATTATGGTTAGACGGTGTTGAACGTAAATACGTTGAAGAAGTAGGTAGTATGAATATTTTCTTCGTTGAAAATGGAAAACTTGTTACACCAGCATTAAATGGTAGTATCTTACCAGGTATCACACGTAAATCAATTATTGAATTAGCTAAAGAACTTGGCTATGAAGTTGAAGAACGTAAAGTAGGCATCGATGAATTATTCGAAGCATACGATAAAGGTGAGTTAACAGAGGTATTCGGTTCAGGTACAGCAGCAGTTATTTCACCAGTAGGCGTATTAAAATATGAAGACCGTGAAATCGTAATTAACAATAATGAACCAGGTGAAATCACTAAAAAATTATATGACACTTACACAGGCATCCAAAGTGGTAAATTAGAAGACAAACACGGCTGGAGAGTCGTAGTACCAGAATATAAATAATAGAGAATTTATTGAGCTAGAAACGCTAGAATAAAGCAGTTTCTAGCTTTTTTGTTTTATTTGAGGAATGATGAATGGATACGATTTTGAATACTACTTTTATAAAAATAATTAATTATTATTTGATAAAAACTTAAAAACTACTTTTAAAAAAAGAGTAGGTGAAAATTAGTAAAAAAAATAAAATCATATTAGCAATAGTTTATTAAGAATAAATAAGTTTTCAATAATATAGACAAATAAATATATAAACTAAATGATATAATATCAATGAATAGAGAACTCTAATTAAAATGCTTCTTTTAGATAATATATATAATTAAAAGTTTGTAAAATAATTAAAGGTGAGTAAAATGGACAATTATATCTTGAAACTAGGATTAGGTCTTTGGAAATCTTTATTACTATTATTAATAATTTATCTTGTAAAAGAAATAGTAAGATTAATAGTTGAAAACGAAATAAATAAAAGAAAAAATAAAGAAGAAATTCAATATAAATACGCGGAAAAATTACTAGACAAAAAAGTGCCGGTCTATATTGAACATTATTCTTTTTTGAAGCAATCAATAGGAATTTATAAACATATAGTTGAAAATTATAATGATTTTAATAATTGGAATGATAAAGTATATGATAATCTAAAAAATAATAAGATATATGATTTTAAAGATTCAGATAAGGCATATCGAGAAAGTGTAGGTTACAGAACTTGTGAAAATTTAAGCCATTATATTAGTGTAGCAGAAGACTTTAAAATAAAATCCATGAATAAATTAAGTCTTAATCAGTTATTTATTAATGATCGTTTAATTGAAAAATCTAATAAAATTAATAATTTAATAGATAAAGAGCTAACGAATTTAATTAAAATAAGAGATACACTTGAAGAGCAATACGAATTAACTAATGAAGAATTTTTAGAACTATTTAATAAGGAAATGACTGCAATAAATAGTGAAATATTTATCAAAGAAATAGAACGTTACTTGGAAAAAGTTAAAAGCGAATTCTATATAGAGTATAATGTTGAAAAACAAAAAGACTATATATAATAT
>NZ_PPRD01000021.1 GCF_002902575.1 Staphylococcus croceilyticus
TAAGTTACAAACACTATTTAGTTTTATGAGCTAATCAAACATCATAAATTTTTATGGAGAGTTTGATCCTGGCTCAGGATGAACGCTGGCGGCGTGCCTAATACATGCAAGTCGAGCGAACAGACGAGGAGCTTGCTCCTCTGACGTTAGCGGCGGACGGGTGAGTAACACGTGGGTAACCTACCTATAAGACTGGGATAACTCCGGGAAACCGGAGCTAATACCGGATAATATTTTGAACCGCATGGTTCAAAAGTGAAAGATGGCTCTGCTATCACTTATAGATGGACCCGCGCCGTATTAGCTAGTTGGTAAGGTAACGGCTTACCAAGGCGACGATACGTAGCCGACCTGAGAGGGTGATCGGCCACACTGGAACTGAGACACGGTCCAGACTCCTACGGGAGGCAGCAGTAGGGAATCTTCCGCAATGGGCGAAAGCCTGACGGAGCAACGCCGCGTGAGTGATGAAGGTCTTCGGATCGTAAAACTCTGTTATTAGGGAAGAACATACGTGTAAGTAACTGTGCACGTCTTGACGGTACCTAATCAGAAAGCCACGGCTAACTACGTGCCAGCAGCCGCGGTAATACGTAGGTGGCAAGCGTTATCCGGAATTATTGGGCGTAAAGCGCGCGTAGGCGGTTTTTTAAGTCTGATGTGAAAGCCCACGGCTCAACCGTGGAGGGTCATTGGAAACTGGAAAACTTGAGTGCAGAAGAGGAAAGTGGAATTCCATGTGTAGCGGTGAAATGCGCAGAGATATGGAGGAACACCAGTGGCGAAGGCGACTTTCTGGTCTGTAACTGACGCTGATGTGCGAAAGCGTGGGGATCAAACAGGATTAGATACCCTGGTAGTCCACGCCGTAAACGATGAGTGCTAAGTGTTAGGGGGTTTCCGCCCCTTAGTGCTGCAGCTAACGCATTAAGCACTCCGCCTGGGGAGTACGACCGCAAGGTTGAAACTCAAAGGAATTGACGGGGACCCGCACAAGCGGTGGAGCATGTGGTTTAATTCGAAGCAACGCGAAGAACCTTACCAAATCTTGACATCCTTTGACAACTCTAGAGATAGAGCTTTCCCCTTCGGGGGACAAAGTGACAGGTGGTGCATGGTTGTCGTCAGCTCGTGTCGTGAGATGTTGGGTTAAGTCCCGCAACGAGCGCAACCCTTAAGCTTAGTTGCCATCATTTAGTTGGGCACTCTAAGTTGACTGCCGGTGACAAACCGGAGGAAGGTGGGGATGACGTCAAATCATCATGCCCCTTATGATTTGGGCTACACACGTGCTACAATGGACAATACAAAGGGTAGCGAAACCGCGAGGTCAAGCAAATCCCATAAAGTTGTTCTCAGTTCGGATTGTAGTCTGCAACTCGACTACATGAAGCTGGAATCGCTAGTAATCGTAGATCAGCATGCTACGGTGAATACGTTCCCGGGTCTTGTACACACCGCCCGTCACACCACGAGAGTTTGTAACACCCGAAGCCGGTGGAGTAACCATTTGGAGCTAGCCGTCGAAGGTGGGACAAATGATTGGGGTGAAGTCGTAACAAGGTAGCCGTATCGGAAGGTGCGGCTGGATCACCTCCTTTCTAAGGATATATTCGGAACATCTCGTAGAGATGATGGAATAA
>NZ_PPRD01000022.1 GCF_002902575.1 Staphylococcus croceilyticus
CCATTAAAAATAAAGCTGAATTCAAAGAAATTTATCGTTTGATTATTTCATTTATACATAATAATCAGGATTATAAATGGAATAAAAAAATTGTTAAATTTATGCTAGTTTTTGATACAGCAACAATATCTATTCAAGATATACATTTAGCTCATCTAAAATTAAAAAATAAAAATCGCGCAATTAAATTTGGTTTAATTGTAGATGGCTTACTACATCAATATGATACCTTACAAGAGACTTACGATATTATGAATCGTATGAACTTTGACTACTACTTTGTAGATATTGAAAACATTAATACAAAAAATGTATTGATAGATAAGCAACGTGGCTTTACCCATGCGAGTACACATTTTGAAAACTATATTCGTTTTATTGAAGATTCTAAAATTCCGTCAACCCAATTTGTATATAGTAGTCTGTCGCTACGTTGTTTTAAATATACAAATAATGGCGCTCACCCATTGCAACTATCTGATTTGGTATGCCATTTAACTGCCTTACTAAAATATGGTGGCGGTATCTGTTATAAACTAATTGAAAATGACCCTATGTATATTTCATTATTCAATAATCATGGAAGCATTCTTCCAATTATGCACTTGTATCAATTTATTACTGCATTTGTAGATGAACCTATCACAATTGCGAATAATTATCTTATGAGTCGTAAAGACGGCAATTATCATTTTATTCTTTTTAATAAAATTAATGACCGTTATTTATCAGATAGCAAACAGCACTATCATTTTCAAAATAAATTAAACGAAAACTCATTATTTATTATAAGCACACTTAATAATGAACATGGATCTATTCAAAATTTAATGCCACAGGACAAATTGCCTGTCTATATTGAAAAAAGCATTATGAAACAATTAGACCGCTCTAATCACCCTAAAACTGAATTATTTATTCAAGAAAAAAATCATGTAACATTTCAAATAACGTTGCAGCATGATGAGGTGAAATATATTTGTATTAAACCTGTTTAAGCAATTATTGTCTTTAAGTTTAATACTAAGTGATTTAGGTAATATAAACTAATAAGGAGATGATGAGTTTGGATAAACAACAAGCTACTCAAACAATCGAAAAGGTTTTAAAAGAGTCTAAAATTGGTGTATTATCAACTGCTTATAATAACAAGCCAAATAGTAGATACATGGTATTTTATAATGACGGTTTAGATTTATATACGAAGACAAGTACTAAAACTGCTAAAGTTGATGAAATTGAAAGTAACCCTAATGCTTACATTCTTTTAGGATTTAATGAAACAACAAATAATAGTTTTGTTGAAATTGAAGCAACAATGGAAATTGTGAAAGACCAAAAAGTAATTGATTGGTTATGGGAAACACAAGACAAGACTTTCTTTGATTCAAAAGAAGATCCAGATTTATGCGTCTTAAAAGTTAACCCTAAAACAATTACACTTATGAATGATGATGAAATCGATACACCCGTAACAATCGAATTATAAAAATTTAATTTGATAATATATAGAAGAGGCTGAGACAAAAATAAAATGTTTCAGCCTACTTTATTGTTTTATATGTAATAATAATGACACATTTGAATATATTGTTTTTAGTATTTTATTGCATTTTAATACTTTATTTTGTATAAATGAGATAGTACTTTCAAAGGAGCTACATAATGAAAAATAAAAAAGGCTTAGGATTAGGCATTGCTTTAAGTGCAATCATGCTTATCATTTGTGTTGTATTAGTTATCATGATGATGACTGGAGGACAAAAAGAAACTTACTATGGTTATATGAAAGATAGCCATACTATCGAAAAGATGGTCAGTGAACAAACTGAAAAAGTTGAGAAAAATGTTCAATTACCTTCAGATACTGATGTTAATGTTAAAAAAGGTGATTTTGTATTCCTTGTAAAAGAAAAAGGTTCAGATAAATTTTCAAGGGTATCTAAAGTAAAACATGATGATGTACCTCATGGATTAATGATGAAAATTCATGACATGGGTGACATGAAAGGTATGTAATTAAAATTATAACTCCCTCGCATAAAAATAATTTTTTCGAGGGAGTTATTTTTTTGTAAATTTTCCTCAATAAAAAAGTACCGAGTACATAACGACTCGGTACAAAAAATGTCAGATTTCTTTTTTAAATTGATTGTAAATATTTTTTACCCTTTTCTTTATCATAAACATTTTCCCATCTAGAGATAACAATTGATGATAATGCGTTACCAATTACGTTAACACATGTACGCACCATGTCTAATAATCGGTCAACGCCAATAATTAAAGCAAGACCTTGAGCTGGTAAGCCCATTGCACCTAATGTTGTAAGTAATACTACGATTGAAACGCCTGGTACACCGGCCATACCTTTAGATGCTACCATTAATGTTACCATTAAAATAATTTGTTCAGAAATTGATAAATGGATACCATACATTTGAGCTACGAATAATGCAGCGATAGATTGGTATAAGGCTGAACCATCTAAGTTAAATGAATAACCAATTGGAATTACAAATGATGTGACATCTCTTGGTGCACCAAATTTTTCCATTTTATTCATCATAATTGGTAATACCGCTTCAGAACTTGAAGTTGAGAAAGCAAGCAATAATTCATCTTTCAAAATTTTAATAATTGAGAAAATGCTAATGCCAACCATTCTAGCAACTATGCCTAAAACTACAATCACGAAGAAGACCATTGCAAATACTACGACTAGCACAAGTTTTAATAATGGAAGTAATGCTGCGGCTCCAAATGTCATAACTGTTGTACAAATAAATGCAAATACACCAATTGGTGCCAATTTTAAGATTTGGTTAATCATCCAAAATACTGCTTCTAATACACCATTTAAGAATCCTTTTACAGGATCTGCTTTTTCCCCTATTGCAGCTAATCCTAATCCAAAGAAGACTGCAAAGAAGATGATAGGTAATAATTCACCTTTAGTTAATGCTTCAAATATGTTTGTTGGTACAATGTTTACAATGGTATCAATAAAGTGATTCCCATATGTAGATTGTTCTGCTGCTGAAGCAGATGTTTGATATTTAGTAATGTCGCCTTTAGGTAATTTATGAGGATCTAATCCTGCACCTGGTTTGAATAAGTTACCAATAATTAATCCTAAAGCGATTGCAATTGTTGTTATAATTTCAAAGTAAAGAATTGCTTTCCATCCATAGCTACCTATCTTTTTCGAATCCCCTAAATTTGAAATAGATAATGCTAATGCACAGAAGACAATTGGAATGATGATCATTTTAATTAAATTTAAGAAAATGTCACCGAAAGGCTTAATATAATTTGCTACATTTGTTTGCCCAAACAATAATAAACCTACAACTACACCTAGCACCAAAGCAATTAAAACTTGCATCGGTAAGCTAATCTTTCTCTTGAACAGAGTCATGTTGGAACCCCCTTCATCTGACATCGCTTAATTATATCAGATAATTCAAAATTGGGATATAAAATTTTTAATCGTATTTATTATTGTCAATATTTGATTTAACTAAAACTATTAATTTAGATATAAAAAAGCTGTACATAGACTACTCTACTGAGTCTAAATACAGCTCAAATCTTAATATTAAGGTTTAAAGTTCTGATTAAAGTAATTATATTTGGCACCTTTAATACTTTTTTTAGTTTCAGTATCGAATCCCTCTGAAAAAATACCTTTACGCGTACCAATAGGTTGAATAACATAAGTTAAGTTTGGTTCATCCTTAAAAACCACTTCTTTATAATAAACGCCCTTTTTAGCACTATATAACGTTTTTTCAGATTTTACTTTATCTGTAAGATGCTTTTGTTCTAAATAACTATCCACTAATTTAATGTTTCGGTGTCCTTGATATGTTTTCATACCAAAGAAAAATGCGATCGCTACAACTAAAGAAATAGCAAATATAATTACTACTCTTATAATTATTTGCTTTTTGCTCATTTTGAAACTCCTTTTAATCTGCCTATCCCAAAAGTATATTTTTTATTATCTAAATTATTATGAATGAAATAAAAAGTTTTTTAAAGTATTTACATATTTTTGTAACAAAATCTACTTAAATTTATCTCTAATTCAAAATAAATCAACACTTTTTTATATTCTGTAGACGTACTTTTGATGTGTATTTAAAACTCTTAAAAACTCTGTAAAATACTATGGCAACAGTCTTGACATTAGTTTTAGTTCATACTATCTTTAAATATGTTGGTTCTACGCAAACATCGGTTGATAAATAAAAAAATTATTTAATTATAATTAGATTAAGCGACAAAGAGGAAATCAGACTTTTTTA
>NZ_PPRD01000023.1 GCF_002902575.1 Staphylococcus croceilyticus
CCGTAAAATTATGTAAAATCTTAATGAAAGCTATTTTAAAATCTCTTAATATCCGTTTTCTACGATAAATAACAACATTAATATAAATATTATGTAAAAAAACATGTAAAAATAGTCTTTTATATTTTTATTCCTTTTTTAAAAGTGGCCATAATGAAAAAGAGCATTGAACTCAATTTAAGCCCAATACTCAATCATTTTTATTATAGAGTTTGCATAACATCGAACTACTCTATATTTATTATGTTCAAATTAGTGTGCAACTACTTCTTGGTGATTATCCTCTTCAAATGAAACTTGTACGTTCTCTGTAAGAACATCCGTATATGTATACGAAACTCTTTCAAAATTATGCTTATCTTGGTCTAATTCAACAATGAATACTGAAGGATATGTTTCTTTTAACACACCACAACGTTCAATTGTTTTTTTACGACCCCCGTTGGCTTTTAGTACAATACGATTTCCTAAATGACAATCAATAGAATTTTTGATGTCCAAAATTGATTTTGGCATATTGCTCCACCTCGCTACAAGTTACATAATACCACATTTTATAGCGATTTGTCAAATAAAATTTAAATTTTATCAGTGTAAAAGCACTTTGTCAACAATTTAATTTTCTAATTCTGGGAAATTTTTCTTTTCTTCATACAAACGTGCAAAATCTTGTATCGAAAGCGTTTCACCACGTCGTTTAGGATCAATCTCTGCTTGTTCAAGCCATTTTGAGATACTTTCTTTTAATTGTTTACCGTCTTTAAAAAAGTTTTGATAGTTATTATTGATAGTTTTACGTCGTTGTGCAAATGCTGCTTTAGCAAGTTTAAAGAATGCTTGTTCATCGTCTACCTGAACGAGTGGTGTTTCTCTTTGCATCAATTTCACCACGATAGAATCCACGTTTGGAGGTGGCATAAAGACGGATTTCGGCACAGTTAATACTTTGCTTGTTTCTGTGTAATATTGAGTAACGATAGATAATGAACCATACGCTTTTGTGCCCACTTCAGCATTTAAACGTTCGCCCACTTCTTTTTGCATCATTACGACATAACCATCAATAGGAATATCTTGTTGCATTAAATTCAACAAGATAGGTGTTGTAATGTAATATGGTAAATTAGCTACCACCATAATTTTGTCACAGTCATTTAAATGTGTTTCCACTGCTTTAGCTATATCTGCTTTTAAAATATCCTCATTAATAATGGTTACATTGTCATACGGCGCAAGTGTGTCTTTGAGTACAGGGATTAAGCGTTGATCGATTTCAAACGACATTACCTTTTTCGCATGTTTAGCCAATTGTTCTGTTAAGGATCCCATACCTGGTCCTACTTCAATTACACCGGTTGATTTATCGATTTGACTTGCATCAATAATTTTATGAATAATGTTTACATCTATTAAAAAGTTTTGTCCTAAACTTTTTTTGAAATTAAAACCGTATTGATTTAATAATTCTTTCGTTCGAGAAGGCGTTGCGATATCTTTTCTTTCCACCTTTTATTCACTCTCCTTATCCATTGATAAAGCTTCACGTACATCCCTTTCAGTATAGCCGAATGCATTAAGTTTTTTTAGTAATTGTTTGCCATTCGAATGTCCGATATGCAGTTTTTGACCTAATATTTCTCTTTTACGTCTCGCATCTTTGCCGATAATCAATCCTAAATCGATGAGCACACTTTTATCGATAGTTTCTTCTGCTTCTTCAAACGGTGAACTGACATGCATGAGCGCTTCTCTAATATCTTCAGGATGTGCATGTTCTATACCTATTTTCCCTCTTTTATTTTTAGCTTTTTCACGGTCAATATATGCATGTTTAACACCTTTAACATGTTCCGTGATAATATTTCTAATTTTATCTCCAGGAAAATCAGGATCCGTTAACACAATCACGCCACGAGTTTCTTGTGCATTTTGGATAACAGCTAGTGTTTCCTTATTAATTGCGCTCCCATTCGTTTCAATAGTGTCACATTCTACTGCTGACTTAACACGTTCCGTATCATCTCTACCTTCTACAACGATAAATTCATTTATCTTCATAATTGATTATCATTACCTTTCAAACTATTCGTTATTGTTTTAACTTTTCAAAAATAAAAAATGAGAAAGATGCTGGCATTTATATCGTAGTTTCCTCATAAAATGATACCACGACATCACTTGTTCAACATCTTTCTCACAGCAATTTATTGATTTAAATTAAATAATCGTTCTGCATTCTCAGTCGTTTGACGGCATACTTCTTCGTATGTCATATCACGTAATTCAGCAATTTGTTGAGCAACAAGTGTCACTCTTTCAGGTTCATTACGTTTACCTCTATAAGGATGTGGCGATAAATAAGGCGCATCTGTTTCTACAAGCAATCTATCCATCGGCACATGCTTAGCGACTTCTTTCGGTTGCTTAGCATTCTTGAATGTCACAGGACCGCCTAAAGATACATAGAAATTCAATTTATTAATGACGACATCTGCAATTTCAGGAGAACCGCTAAAGCTGTGCATAATGCCTCCAACTTCTTCGGCATGTTCTTCCATTAAAATATCTACACAGTCTTGAGTCGCTTCACGATTATGGATAATAATAGGTAATTTCACTCTTTTAGCGAGTGCAATTTGCTTTCTAAACACTTCTTTTTGAACATCGGCAGGCGATTTGTCCCAATGGTAATCAAGACCCATTTCACCAATACCAATAATTTTAGGATGCTGTGCTAATTGTTCAATCCACTCAAGGCGTTCTTCAGTGAAATCAATTGCATCAACTGGATGCCAACCGATAATACCATAAATAAAGTCATATTTATCGATTAATTCCATCGCACGTTCAATCGTAGGCGTATCAAATCCAACCACAAACATGCGATCTACACCTGCTTCTCTAGCGCGAGAAATAACTTCTTCTAAATCTTCATTATATTGCTCATCATTTAAGTGAACATGTGTATCGATTAACATTCTACCTCTCCTAACGTTCAAGGTCTGGACAAAAGTGATTATCTTTACATCCCAACCTCTTTATATTTTTCGACAAGCTGGTTCTATTTTACAATTGCGCCATTTGGAATCGCACTTGGTAAGCTCACTAAAGTTAAGACGCCATCTTTTTCAGCAGATAAAATCATGCCTTCAGATTTTTGACCCATTAATTTAGCTGGCTTCAAGTTAGTAACGACAGCTACTTTCTTACCGACGATGTCTTCTGGACGGTAGAATTTCGCAATACCTGAAACGATTTGACGTTGTTCATTACCTAAATCGATTTGAATTTTTAACAATTTATCAGATTTAGGGACATTTTCAGCGTCAGTAATCGTTGCTGCTTTAATTTCAACTTTATCGAAGTCTTTAATGTCGATTTGCGCTTTACCTGGTACCGCTTCTTCTTCAGTTGCTGCTGGTTGATCTGGTTGCATAGATTCTTTAATGTATGAAATTTCAGCTTCAGTGTCTAATCTTGGGAAGATAGGCGTTGGTTTTTCAGTAACCATAATTGGTTGTTTCAACGCACCATAGCTTTCAAGGCTAGCTAATTCGAATAATTCAGGATCATTAATATTTAATTGTTTAAAGATTTCTCTTGGTGCATTTGTTAAGAATGGACGTAATAACACCGCTGCGAAACGAATATTCTCAACTAAATGTGCCATTACATTGCCAAGCATATCTTTTTGGCTGTCATCTTTAGCTAATACCCATGGTGTTGTTTCATCAATGTATTTATTTGTACGGCTGATGAATTTCCAAACAGTTGATAAAGCAACTGAGAATTGGAAACTTTCCATGTTCTCATTGAAGTTTTTCACTGTTTCAAGTGCAAGTGCTTCCATATCTTCATCTAATTCATGTTTTGGACCTTCATAAGCTGGAAGTTCACCTTGGAAGTATTTATTAATCATAGAAATTGTACGGTTCACTAAGTTACCTAAGTCATTTGCTAAATCATAGTTTGTACGTTCTACAAAGGCTTCTGGTGTGAACACACCGTCTGAACCGAATGGTAATTCACGCATTAAATAGTAACGTGTAGCATCTAAACCATAACGATCAATTAAGACGTTAGGATCTACTACGTTACCTTTTGATTTACTCATTTTTCCGTCTTTCATTAAAATCCAACCATGCGCAAAGACTTTCTTAGGAAGCGGTAAATCTAAAGCCATTAATAAAATTGGCCAAATAATAGAGTGGAAACGTACAATTTCTTTCGCCATTAAATGTACATCTGCTGGCCAATATTTTTGGAATAATTCATCATCATCTGATAAATATCCCAACGCTGAGATGTAGTTAACTAATGCGTCAATCCATACATAAACAACGTGTTTAGGGTTAGAAGGCACACGCACGCCCCAATCAAATGATGTACGTGATACTGCTAAATCTTCTAAACCTGGTTTAATGAAGTTATTAATCATTTCATTCTTTCTTGAAGGTGGTTGAATGAAATCAGGATTTGCATCATAAAACTCTAATAAACGGTCTGTATATTTATTGATATTGAAGAAATAACTTTCCTCTTTAACTAACTCTACTTCATGGCCTGAATCAGGGCTTTTACCACCAACGATTTTGCCATCTTCATAAACAGGGTCTACAAGTTGTGACTCAGTGTAATATGTTTCGTCAGGGACTGAATACCAACCTTCATATTCACCAAGATAAATATCACCTTGTTTTAATAAACGTTCGAATACTTTTTCAACCACTAATTTATGGCGATCTTCAGTAGTTCTAATAAAATCGTCATTAGAAATTTCTAATTTGTTCCATAAACTTTTAATGCCATTAATCATTTCATCTAGATATTCTAATTCCGTTTTACCAGCTTTTTGCGCTTTTTCTTGGATTTTTTGACCATGTTCATCCGTACCTGTTAAATAACGCACGTCGTACCCTTGCATACGTTTATAACGCGCAATTACATCACCTGCAACCGTTGAATATGCGTGGCCAATATGTAAATTACCACTAGGATAATAAATAGGGGTTGTAATATAAAATGTTTCTTTCGCCATCAATGGTCCTCCTCTTCCTATACAACATTATTTATAATGTCATCTAAGCCCACTTTAAAGACTTATAAGTTAATGTTTTTCGTTACGTTTTAATTATAACGCATATATTAAATTTATTGTCGTATCTTATTAACATTACCACAAATTGATAACATTATGGAGTATTTCAAGCCTTTTTAAAGGGCTATTTTTTGAAAATGACTGTCTCTCTTGCCCTGACTTTCACACTACAAAGTTATTTAATTTCATGATAAATGTCATACACTTCGCCCGTCTTCATATGACGGTCTTCAGCTACTAACTTAATCGCTTTTTTAGGTTTCAAATTCTGTTCAGCAATATAATGGTCTACGTGTTCTTCAATAGATAACGTTTCAAACCACTGTTCAGTTTCAAGTGGCTTCGCACCTTCTATAAGAATGACAAATTCACCTTTTTGTGGAATCTCTTCTTTTTCAAAAGCAGCAAGTAACGTTTCCGCTTCTCGCATAACAATTTGTTCAAACTTCTTCGTTAACTCTCGTCCTACTGCTACGCGTCTTGAAGCATCTACTTTAATAATCGCTTTTAAAGTTTCTGTTACTCTAAATGGTGATTCATATATAATTAACGTGCTATCTTGATACATTCTTTCTTGTAGGACATCTATTTTTTCTTTTTCCTTACGAGGTAAAAAGCCTAAGAATGTGTACGTAAATGATGGTAGACCACTAGCCATAAGTGCTGTTAACCCTGCATTAGGGCCAGGCACCGTTTCCACTGAAATATCGTGTTGATGTGCTTCAACGACTAGTTCATAACCCGGATCACTTATTAATGGCAAGCCCGCATCTGACACTAAAGCAATATCATTTCCTTCATTCAATAAATTGATAAAATAAGCTGTTTGTTGTTCTTTATTATGCTCATGATACGATTTTAATGGCGCTTGAATATCATAATGATGACATAACTTTTTCGTTACTCTTGTATCTTCACATGCTATAAAATCTACATTTTTTAACGTTTCAATCGCTCGAAATGTAATATCACCTAAATTACCTATCGGCGTACCTACTAAATATAAAGTCACCATCTGCATTCTCCTCAATTAATTTTAATTTTTGTTGTCTTGTGAAGGTCTTTATTTCGTATTCTCTACGCATAGCTTCCGATTTCGAAGTGTACGTTTCTTGATAAACTAACTCTACCGGACGTCTTGTTTTAGTATATTTGGCCCCTTTTCCAGCATTATGAGTCGCTACACGTGCATTAACATCCTTTGCATACCCAGTATACAAACTATTATCTTTACATTTTACAATATAGACGTAATGGTTATCCATAATACACTTCTCTCATTTCTTCGCTATATTCCCCATCGCTATTATAAATATAAAAAGGTGGCGCAATTTCTAGGCCTGGTTTACCATTCATACGTCCTTCCACGACAATCGTCACTGCTGATTTGTTTATTTTACTATAAACAAACACTACTTTTTTAGGCTCAATACTAGCCTTGCGCATTTCAGTTAAGACGTCCATCAGTCTGTCCGCTCGATGTACCATCATTAAACGGCCACCTTGTTTTAATAAATGACGGGCAGCCAACATGCAATCTTCTAATGTACACATAATCTCATGACGCGCAATCTTATGCGCTTCTTTCTGATGTTGATTGCGCTGATTCTCTTTAAAATAAGGGGGATTACAAGTGACGAGTGTATATTGCGATGGTTTGAAATAGTGGTATACCTCTTTTAAATCCAAATGATGCATCTTCAAACGATAATCGAGTTGATTATACGCATAGCTACGACGCGCCATATCTACAAGTTTCTCCTGAATCTCCACACTTTCAATCATTTGTGCACCCTTCGCTGACAATAATAATGAAATCACGCCATTACCAGCACACAAATCTAAAATCTTGTCATTTTTTCTCACTTCAGTAAAATGCCCTAATAATAACGCATCCGTTGAAAAAGAAAACACATCATCATTTTGAATTATTTTTAAATCTTCTTTTATTAATTCATCCAATCTTTCTTGATCTTTCAGCATATATTTACTCCTAAAAAAGAGATGTCTTTACAACACACTATAAAATCAACTCGTGTTGAAATCCATCTCTGTCTATTAGAAACTGGCATAAACCACTTTATCCAGTATTAAAATTTATTCGTTGTTAACTATTTAACACATTCAAACATAGCAAGCAATCTTCACCTAATCGATGCTTACCAAATAATTCACCATTGCAAATATGGAAACCTTCACTATATAAAACAGCTAAATTATCTTTACTTGGTAATGGTTTTTTCACATTTTTAGTAGAACGTTTGTCTTCTTCATTTTCTCTTGAAGTTGTCGTGTTCTGAGTTGTAGGATAAACAGGTTTGTTCACTTCAGAATCTTGTTCACTTTTGGCCATTAATGTTTTTAAGTTATCATTTTCAACTTGTAGTGCAACATTCTCTTCTATAAGGTCAATCGTTAACGATTTAAGTTCAGTCATATCTTCATTTAAACGTGTTACATTACTTTCAAGTTGAATTATCTTTTCAAATAAGTCATTACGATTCAAACGTGACGCACCTTCCTTAATTTAAAGCTTTTAATTCTTCCATTTTATACTCTAGTGGTTGTTCAAGACCTTCAATTTTAACTTGCATTGAAATATCTAATATATTCAAACCAACCACACGACCTTGGCCTTCTGGCGTTTTTACTTGATCGCCCACATCTGGTAATTGCGCTCTTGCCTCTTCATAAAAATCATTTTCATATTTAAGGCAGCACATCAAACGTCCACACGCGCCAGAAATCTTAGTTGGGTTAAGGGATAAGTTTTGATCTTTCGCCATTTTAATAGACACTGGCTCAAAGTCCCCTAAAAATGTAGAACAACATAATGAGCGTCCACATGGACCTATGCCTCCAAGTAATTTAGCTTCATCACGCACGCCAATTTGTCTTAATTCGATACGTGTTTTTAAATTTTGTGCCAGAACTTTAACTAATTTTCGGAAGTCAATACGGTCATCTGCAGTAAAGTTGAATATCACTTTAGATTTATCTAGCGTATATTCACAATTCACTAAACGCATATCTAATTGTTGTTCTTTCACTAATTCTTTGCATAGTGTTAAAGCCTCATTAGCATCTGCTTCATTACGATAGTAAGTTTGGATATCTTCATCAGTTGCTACTCTTATAATTTCTTTTAAAGGTAATGTGACATCCCCTTCTTCCACCTCTTTAGATGGAAATTGCACATTACCAATTTCAATGCCTCGCTTAGATTCGACAACGACCCAATCGTCTTTCTGTAAGTCTAAATCTTTAGGCGCATAGTATTCCAATTTCCCGGCTTTTTGAAATTGTACACCTACGATGTTTGGCATTTTATCTCACACCTTTTATAACTATTTGTTCAAATACAAGCGTCGGATTAACATTTTGCATTAATTTTTTGTGTGCTTCTGTAATTTGATCATACATTAATATAATTTGATTAAATGTTAGTTGTTTTGCATATGATTCAATTTCTGCTTGCAAATCCGAATAAATATAATCATTTTTTGTCTCTACCTTAGCATGCATAATATCTTCAAAGAAAGCATTCACTGCGGCTAAAGTAAGTGTTTGTAGTTTTCGATTTTTCGCATTCTTTAATAAATCTATAATACCAATTAAGGCCATCGGTTGATTTGTAATTAATAATTCACACCAATGAACAATCACTTTCCTAAGCGCTATTAAATCGTGTTCTTCATTTAAATCTTTAGCAGTATCTAATTGTGTTGTATATGTACTTAACATTTCAGCTACTGCACGATTTATGTCATGTTCCACCAATCTATCTATAAAATGTTGCTTATCACTCGGTTTAAAATAAACGTGTTGGCAACGTGAATGAATAGTATCTAATATCTGTTCAGGTTTCGTAGACATTAAAATCGCCACGGTATTATCAGGTGGCTCCTCTAAAAATTTTAATATACTATTTTCCCCTTGAACAGTTAACTTTTCAAAATCTTCTATTATATAAACTTTGTACGTACCTTCAATTGGAAGTTGATTCATGCGATGCACAAGTTGCTCAATCTGTTCTTTTTTAATTGCATTTTCTTCTGAAGCTACATACATAAAATCCGGTTGATTGTAGTGATCTACTTTCAACTCGCATTGTTGGTCTCCATCACAAAGAATAAGTTTTGCAAATTCCATAGCTACGTGACGCATGGACTCGGCATCGTCGCCTTCGAATAAATACGCATGAGATAGTTTATTCGAACGGTACGCATTAGCTAGTTTGTGAAGTTCATCCATTTTGCATACCCCTTATTCATTTTACTTATATAAAAAGGCTGCCTATCACAGCAGCCGAATATTGTATCATCATCTAAGGTGTCATTAAATTCTTGTTTCTACATTAATTATCTTCATTATTAAAATCTGTGGAATGCTTCGACTGGCATTACAAATACTGTAGCGCCTCCAACTTCAACTTCCACTGGATAAGGTATGTACGAATCAGCACTACCACCCATTGGCGTCATTGGAGAGACAAGTTGATCTCTGTTACCACAAGTATTATCAATTACTGATAAAACATCGTCAACACGGTCATCATCTACACCACATAGGAATGTAGTATTTCCCGCTCTTAAGAAGCCACCAGTAGTTGCTAATTTTGTAGCTCTAAAGTTATGTTTTACGAGTTGGTCTGAAAGTTCTTGACTATCTTGATCTTGGACGATCGCTATAATCATTTTCATTATTAAAACACCTCTTCTAGATATTATATCATAATTTTTTCAAATAATTTAAAATAATCTCATATGTTTCTGTGACTACTGCTTCAATACTTTGCGTAGCATCGACTACTTTAAAACGATTTGGCGATTCATCAATCACTTGGTGATATCCTTCAATCACTTTTTCATGAAAAGCCATATCTTCTTTATCTAGTCGATTTTGATCACGCTGATTTTGTAATATTCTATTTCGTCCTACTTCCGGCGTAATATCAAGATAGATTGTGACATCTGGATAAAGACCATCTATCGCAAAATCATTTAACTTTTTCACTTCTTCAATACCTATACCCCGTGCGTAGCCTTGATAAGCAAGCGAACTATCAATATATCGATCACATAATACAATTTTATTATCACTTAATGCAGGCATGACTTTTTCCACTAAATGTTCTCTTCTTGAAGCAGCGAATAACATGGCTTCTGTGCGAATATCCATTTTATCCCCTTCAAGCACAACTTTACGAATCTCTTCCCCAGTGGGTACGCCACCAGGTTCTCTAGTTGCTATAATGTCATACTCTTGGGCTAATTTCTCAGCCACACGTTTAAGCACAGTCGTTTTACCTGAGCCCTCTGGTCCTTCAAATGTTATAAATGCAGACATGTTATTCATCCTTAACTAATATTTTATCGTTATTGATACCTTCAACTCTACCACCTTGTTGAAGATAATATCGCATCAATTTTATCATATTCTGGGTAATGCGTTCGCCTTTCAGGAAAATGGGTATCCCTGGAGGATACGGAATAATATGTTTCGCTAAAACTTTATTAATGGCTTGGTCTATATCAATCCATGTCACCGAGGTTATAGTGCGTGATATATATATCCCTTCATTAACAGGGAGAGGGAAGGCGTCGTCTACCGTCGTTAGTTTGGCTGGTAAGTCTATCGCTCTTATCCTCTCTAATAAGTCAGTGTATGGATAGGTATCTTGCTGATGCCATAATGGTAAAACAAGTAAAACTTGATATTCGTCAGCCAATTCAGGATAAATATGCTGTGCTTCAAACCATGTTTGTATTTCATGGCCCGAATAACCAGGATAACGAATAAGTACTTTTAGAGGGTCAGCCACTTTAATTACTTCAAATCCTGTTTTTTCTAAAGCTTGCAGTAGTAGGTTTCTTTTTTCAAAAAATAAAGTACTATCATAGTCTTTAAAAAACTGATGGGCTAATTCAATACTCGTCATTACTAAATAAGAAGGACTCGATGTTTGAAAGTACCCTAAATATCGAATGACTTCCTCTTTCATCGGTGCATCTTTATGAATATATAACACCGAACCCATCGTCAATGCAGGTAACGTTTTATGATAAGACTGCACCACATAATCAGCCCCTACTTCTAATGCTGATTTAGGAAAATGTGGCAAGTTAAAATGCGCGCCATGCGCTTCATCTACTAGTACCGGAATATCATGTTGATGCAACGTTGCCACTGTTTCTTTAATATCAAAACATTCACCGTAATAATTGGGGTATGTCAAAATAGCTAACTTTTGTTTGTCAAAATGAGCCTGAGTCAAATCAGGTGCGATATATTGATGACTAATATCGCTAATCCTCATTGGCATAATATCAGCATTTTGTTGAGTTAAATCAATCCCATGAAAAACAGATTTATGTACATTTCTACTTATTAGATAATTACCTTCATTAGAAGAAAATGCTTGAATCACAGATAAAATACCTGAAGTCGTCCCATTAACTAACATGTATGCCTCATAGTCTCGGTGTTTTTTAATAGAATGCATACTCTCTAAAATAATCTCTTCAGGATGATGTAAGTCATCTAAACCAGTGATTTCTGTCATGTCCATTTCAAATTTTAATTTATTAAGCTGTCCTATAGTCATATTCTTATGACCTGGCACATGTAGAGAAATTGCTTTATGGTCAATTAATTCATTCAATTTTTGAGTAATTGGCGTATTCAAGGTAGACACACTTTCTTAAAATAATTATCGAATATTGGATAAATCATTATCCCCTTGGCGTTTATCTATCCAGTTCGATTTTAATAATCCCATAACATAACAGTCTCTATATTCACCGCGTGTGTAAAAATGTTCTTGTAAATTACCTTCAACAATAAAATTATTACTTTTATAAATATGTACGGCTTTTTCATTTCTTACATCTACATATAAATAGACTTTATTCATATTTAATACTAAAAAAGCATAATCAATTGCCATCTTAAAAGCTTTTTTAGCATAACCTTTATTACTGTGTATGGGATCAATAATAATTTGAATTTCACAATTTCGATGTACAAAATTAATTTCTACTAATTCCACTACACCAAGTGAAATGTGATTATCTTCAATGATGAATCGGCGTTCTGACTCATCCAAAATATGCTTTTGATAAAGGTTCTCTAGTTCACTAAGCGATTGATACGGTTCTTCAAACCAATAGGCCATAATCGAATATTCATTATTTAAATGGTGCACAAATTTCAAATCAGTTTCTTCCAAAGTTCTAATTATCATTTTAAGCACTCCTTCGTTTAAAATTCTATGGAATTGCATCAAAAATGTAAATCAATAACTTAATTATTAATAAAGAAAAAACATACTTCAATAAAAAAGGAACCTGAGACATTATGGCGGTCTCAGATTCCTTTAACAATTAGTTATAAGTTTTTTTAAGTAAGCATGTATTTTATCAATGTTAATTCTTCTCAGCGTCTTCTTTTTTTCTTCTGAAGACAAATAATGAACCAATAGCTAATAAAATACTAGCTAATGCACTTGGGTTAGTATTGGCTTCCCCAGTTTTTGGTAATTCAACTTTATGTGGTTTTACCTCAGTGGATAAAGCTGTCTTAGGTTTTTGCGTAGTATGTGGTTTTAAAGGTTGTTTCTCTTTTTCCTTTGTAATTGTATGAACTTTTTTAGACTCATGTGATGTTTCATCTTTCACTTTTTCATACACATACGTTGTGATGCCATTATTTTCAATCACAATACCTGTATATCTCCATCCACCATCGATTAATAAGTAAGGCGGTTTTTTACCTTTTTCTACTGTTGTAATTTCATGTCCATTTTTATCGATGTAGCGCGTAACTTGGAGTTCTGGGATCTCCACTTGTGGCGGGTCATTCGGGATTTTTGATTGAATTCGGTCATATACGTAGGTTTTGATGCCATCTTTAGTTATGACTTTTCCTGTATATTGCCATTTATCTCCGATAATGCTTGGTGGTGGTACTATACCTTTTTCTGGATCTTTTACTACATTTCCGTCTGTATCTATATATGTTGTAATTTCTAATTCCGGAATTTCCACTTGTGGCGGGTCATTTGGTATTTGTGTTTGGATTCGGTCATATACATATGTTGTAATGCCATCTTTTGTTGTGACTTTTCCTGTATATTGCCATTTATCTCCGATAACGCTTGGTGGTGGTACTATACCTTTTTCTGGATCTTTTACTACATTTCCGTCTGTATCTATATATGTTGTAATTTCTAATTCCGGAATTTCCACTTGTGGCGGGTCATTCGGTATTTTTGATTGAATTCGGTCATATACGTAGGTTTTGATGCCATCTTTAGTTATGACTTTTCCTGTATATTGCCATTTATCTCCGATAACGCTTGGTGGTGGTACTATACCTTTTTCTGGATCTTTTACTACATTTCCATCTGTATCTATATATGTTGTAATTTCTAATTCCGGAATTTCCACTTGTGGCGGGTCATTCGGGATTTGGTTTTGGATTCGGTCATATACATAGGTTGTAATGCCATCTTTCGTTGTGACTTTTCCTGTATATTGCCATCTATCTCCGATAACACTTGGTGGCGGTACTATACCTTTTTCTGGATCTTTTACTACATTTCCATCTGTATTTATATATGTTGTAATTTCTAATTCCGGGATTTCCACTTGTGGTGGGTTATTTGGTATCTCTGTTTGAATACGTTCATACACATACGTTGTAATGCCATCTTCACTTGTAACTTTTCCTGTGTATTGCCATTTGTCTCCGATAATACCTGGCGGTTGGTGTGTGCCTTCTTCTGTGTCTTTAATTTGATTACCTTCGGTATCAACATATCGCGTCACTTGGAGTTCTGGTATTTCCACTTGTGGCGCTTCATTTGGGATTTCATGTTGAATTCGA
>NZ_PPRD01000024.1 GCF_002902575.1 Staphylococcus croceilyticus
TAACTAAATTTTTTGGTATAATTTTAATTGCTATTATGAAAGGGGGTTTCTTAATGACATTTGGTGCTATAATCGCTGTTCTTATAATTATCTTTTTAGCAGTTAGATATCAAAAGATAAATGCTAAATCCATTCAAGAAGTAATTCAGTCTTTTAATATTTATATTCGTTTAGGAATATTTATTGGCATTATTGGTATTATTCTTTATGTCTTAGGCTTAATTTTTGGTTATGAAGAAGGTTCAAAATTAGGTAGCTTATTCTTCTTGGGGGCATACATAGCTTATGTAGTAGCATTATTATGCTTATTATCAAGATTTATTAAATGGTTATTCAACTTGTTCTTTGGCAAAGCAGGACAATAGAAATATACATAAAATACTTTTTGTTATCTCAATATAACTTTTTCTACAGATATTTCTATTGTCTATAGAAGTTTCTGATTTTATATATAACTAAACTTAACGCTATTTTTGTATATACTCTAATAATAAAAATTCAGAAAGATTGACAAATGTCTCTTCTGGATTTTTAAATCTTCTATAATATGACTACAATTTCGTTTATATGAGCATTTACTTTAATTCTCTATATTGTATTCAAAATAATATTGTTTTATTCTTCTACTAGCCATTCGATTGTGCGTTTAATCGCTTTGTCCCAAAACGCATAGTCATGGTCGCCAGGGCCTTCTTCGTATTGATATTTAATGCCTTTGTCATCTAAATATTTCATAAATTGTTGATTATCATCGTATAGGAAATCTTCGGTGCCACATTGGATCAATAGTTGCGGTATGTCGACTCCCTTTTCAACCGCTTCATCTACTAAATGATATGTATCTAATTCTGTCCCTTTAACCGTTGTATCTTGACCAGTGATTGCTTGTGATGAGAAATCTGTCCACTCAAGATCAATTAACCCTTGCGCCTCGAATACAGCTGATAATGGTGCTGCCTTTGAAAATAACTCACTCTGGGTCAAAGCGAACTTCATCGTGCCATAACCACCCATCGAATGACCCGCTATGAAATTGTCTTCACGCTTCTTTGATAATGGAAAAACTTGATGCGCATAATTGAAAACTTCCAAAATATAATCATAATAACTATGACCATACGCCATATTAGCATACCCACTATGGTCCGCATTTGGCATAATTACTGCCAATTGATGTTCTTCAGCGTAGCGCTCAATACTAGTAAAACGTGTATAAGATGTCGCATCACTCGATAAACCATGTAGTAATAATAATGTTTTTAATGGCTTCGCAGATTGTGAACGATTGAAAAAGCTATCATCCTCCGGAATAATCGCCACAAACGACTGATTCATCCCAATCGTCGGAGATTTATAATTAATAGTCATTAACGCCATGTTGCTCCTCATCCCTTCAAAATAAACTAAAGTATTATCACCATTTTACACTTTTTCACCCCTATTGATAATCTTAAAATTCACCAATTAAAAAAGACGCTAGTGATAACACTAACGCCCAAAGTAGCAATTTAAGTTTATATAGGTTTTGGTAAATTAACATAAACTCATATACTTCCCATAAATCAGTAGCAGTAAATTATAGAAAGATTAAATAATACTTCTAAACCCACACACCTAATTACCCCTAAAATAAATAAGAAGATTTAGGTGTGAAATTTTTAAACTAACCTTCACACATTTAAATAATCAACTCTAAAAATGACTAACGAATGATGTTGTGTGACTTTGGTTGGTTTATTGCATATTGCATACATACCATTTATATAAGTAGTTCTAAGATAGATAACGAAGCGTAGTTGAGCGACGCCTGAGGGAACAGTACAAGTTGAAGACCTTAGAAATCCCCACAGATTTATCTGTGAGGAATTTCTGGCTGAAACTGTACCCTAGGCAAGCGCCTCAACTAAAGCGAGTGACTATCTATCTTAGACCTATCATCAAAATTTCGTTAAGTTAATTTCGTTAGAAATTATTAAGTACATCTATTTGTTATTTACGAACCAGCCAATCTTTGCCGTTCTTCAGCAACATCTTATCTTGCTTCAACTCACTCACAATATGCCCAGTTGTTTCACGTGAAATCCCAGACAAATCACTCAAAAGCTGAATCGTCATCACTTGCTTAATCTCATAAAACTCCTCATTGTCATACCCTACCGCATGACATAAATAATACAACACCTTCTCAACACGTTCCCTCGCCAACTTCGTCGTTAATGCCATGTTGTATTCCATTTGCAGACGTAATTCCGCATTTAACTTTTCAAAAAGCGTAATAAAAATATCATCATGCGTCTTACACAAATATTCCAATAAATCCTTAGGCATCCCAATCACATCACAATCCGTCATTGCCGTACACATTTCATTCGAAACGTCCTTATAAAACAATTGCGCCAAAGGGAAGAGCACATCTTCCTTATTTAACGAACGTGCCACATCTCCTTCCGCATTAAATGTTTCACGCAAAACATTTCCCGCTAACAACAAATACATATGCGTAGGTTGATCCGAAGAATAGTAAATCACTTGCCCCTTATTATAATGGCGCACTAAACATTCTTCTTTATAAGAATGAATCACGCCTACCGGTATGTTCAAATAGGCTGCTAATTGTTTAAATGCTTGGTCTAATTCAATTGCTTTATTTTTATTGGAAAATGGATGTTCAGTCATAACGCTACGCTCCTAAAACTTTCACTACACTTAACTAGATTAGAATACTGACACACTACCCATAGCTAAGCGAATGATACCTATAATCGCAAGAATAATAATCAATGCGAATAAAATGTAATCGACTTTCGTTAAACGTTTCTTATTATTACGTTGCACAAAACTATAGACGAATAAACCTGGAATATACAACAGCATTGTTAATAATAAGTAATCAATACCTGCTGCATACACTAGCCAAATCGCATAAATTGAAGCGATAATACCAATCGTCCATTGTTTGGCAGTCGCGTGTCCTTTATGTTCAATCGTATATTTCAATTGATAGAAGGCACTAAACATGTACGGTATTAAAATCGCACTTGATGCTAAAGAGAATGCAAATTGGTAAGCACTATCGGTAAAGAGCATACTGATTAAGAATAATTGCACTAAAATATTAGTAATCAATAGTGAGTTTACCGGTGCTTTGTGTCTATTTTCCTTAGCAAACCATTTCGGAAATAGTCCATCTTTCGCGACGATAAATGGCAACTCACCAGCTAGTAACGTCCAACCTAACCATGCACCAAGTACAGAGATAATTAAACCAATGTTAACCAGCACTGAACCCCAATGACCGACGATATATTCAAGCACTTGCGCCATTGAAGGATTTGCTAATTTAGAAATTTGATCTTGTTGGATAACCCCTTGTGCTAACACAGTCATTAAGAAATAAATGACTAATACAGAGATAAGACCGATCACTGTTGCTGTACCTACATCTTTCTTCGTCTTAGCACGGCTAGAGAATACGACCGCACCTTCAATACCAGTGAAGACCCATACTGTTACAAGCATCGTACTTTTTACTTGAGACATTGTGTCGCCCCAACTGAAGACGCCTACGCCACCGCTTGTCATGCCATAAAAGCCCGCTTTAAAAGTGTCAAAATTAAAGACTACTAGCATACAAACGATAACTAAAAAGATAGGAATTAACTTCGCGACGGTCACGATACTGTTAATAAATGCCGCCGTTTCTACACCTTTAAGTATGAGGAAGTGCACGCCCCATAGTAAAATCGATGCGACGATAATACTTGGTAGCGTGTTCCCTCCTTTAAAGATTGGGAAGAAGTTACCTACTGCAGACATCAACAACGTCGCATATGCTACGTTACCTAGAAAGGCTGCAAACCAGTAACCCCATGCACTTGAGAACCCAATAAAGTCACCAAACCCTGCTTGCGCATAGCTGTAAATCCCACCATCTAAATCAGGACGTTCATTTGTTAAATTCTGAAAGACAAAGGCTAAAGAAATCATGCCTATTGCCGTAATAATCCATCCGATGATAATCGCTAGTCCACCGGCTTGGCCTCCCATGTCAGAAATGATATTGAAAGCCCCGCCGCCAATCATCGAACCGATAACTAAACCAATCAGTGACGTTTTACCTAATTTATTTTCACCTGATTCACTCATAACGATTCTCCTTACATTTAGGAATTTTGCTCGTCTCCCTAAATATCTTCTCTAAATAAAGGTTGACTCATACATCTTGGGCCCCCACGTCCACGCACTAACTCACTACCTGTAATTTCGATAACTTTAATACCTTTATCACGTAGTAATTGGTTAGAGACATAGTTACGGTCATACGTAACAACTACACCTGGGCGAATGCATAATGTGTTTGAACCGTCATTCCATTGTTCACGCGCACCATCAATCACGTCACCGTTACCAGTAGGGATAAAGTCGATGTGGTCCACACCTAACACATCCGCTAATGTTTCACGTAATTTATGGGATTGCGTAATCTTGATATCATCTTTCGCTTCATCATATTCGATTGTAAAGATGTTCATATTATTTTCTTCTTTAAAGATTGCTGAATGCACCGTGAATTTATCATAGTCAATCATTGTAAATACTGTATCTAAGTGCATAAATGAACGACTATTTGGAATCTCAATCGCAATGACTTTCTTGAATGTTGTAGACTCATCTTTGAAAATGTTACGAGCCAAACGTTCGATGGCTTGTGCTGAAGTACGTTCAGAAATACCAATCGCTAATGCCTCTTTAGATAAGATTAATTCATCGCCACCTTCAATATTGAATGGTGAATTACGATCTAACCATACAGGCACATCTGCATCTTTAAAACGTGGGTGATGTTTTAATATATATGTGATGAAGAGTGATTCTCTACGACGTGCTCTCCAATACATACGGTTAATTGTCATTCCTCTACCTACAGATGCTTGAGGGTCACGCGTGAAGTATAAGTTTGGCATAGGGTCTAAGTAGAATGGATATCTATCATCTAAATATTCCACTAAATGTGTTGTTTCTAATTGGATTTCTTCTTTACGAACACCCGCCATAATTTTATCGATTAATTCTTGATCTGATAGTGTTTCGAAATATTTTTTAATTTCTTCTTCATGACCTAGAATCGTTTTTTGAGATTCTGCTAAAATATCGTCAATAAATTGTTCGCGTACTGCTTTATCCGCAATTGCTTCAGCTGCAAGTTTTTCTAAATAAACAACTTCCACGCCTTCATCTCTCAATGTTTGCGCGAACTTGTCATGCTCTTCTTGCGCTACTTTTAAATAAGGAATATCATCGAATAACAAACCACTTAAGTGATCTGGCACTAAATTTTCTAATTCTTTACCAGGTCGTTTTAACAATACTGTTTTTAATTTACCGATTTCACTGTTTACTTGAATTGGTCCTTGAGTCATATTCATTTCCTCCTTTATTTATCTACAATCAAAGTATAAAGCGCTTTCAAATTTAATTATGTGATTTATTTCACATAATAAATGTCTAATTCCTTATACTTTTTGGCTATTCAATACACTTTTTTGTTTGAATATACAGTTTTACATATTATTTATGATTAACTGTGTATATTTCATTCATTAACCTATTACTATTTACCTTGTAAAAGTTTTTTATTCAGTATTTTGTATTTATAATCATTTCCATTTTTAAAGATATTTTTTGAAAATGAAAATGTTGAAATACTCATTTATCAGTATTTCATAAATAAGTATAAAGAAGATTAATTTATAATACCACCAAATATATTATGCATTAATCCGCATATTTATGATTAAACAGTTTATAATGCACATAGTGTGCTATATCAGGTGATGCAGTTAGTACCATGAGCGTATCATTACCCCCTACTGTGCCTAACACCTCTTTTAACTCCATTCGATCAATAAAATAATTGATACATTGCGCAAATCCTGGTGACGTTTTAATTAATAAATAACTATCTTGAATAATGACATTTTGAATTTCCGCTTCATAATAATGTAGTAATTTCGCTTTCGCATCTGTTTGATGCGTAGCTTCAAATTTTTTATAAAACGATTGCTGTCCCCCTGCAGGCATCTTAAAGATTTTTAATTCCTTTAAGTCACGCGCAATTGTCGTCACACTGTAACGCACACCAAAGTGTTGTTCAATGTAATCTGCAATGTCTTCCTTTTTCTTAAAACGATTTTGCTTCACAACAGTTGTGATGAGATCTAGACGTTTACTTTTTTTCATGGTTATAAACTCCTCTAATCCCTGAGATTGAAGATAAACTCTTTCAATCTCTATACTTTGTCGACAAGCTTCTGCCTTTAACATGGCTTATACTTGCCTATCACTTCTAAGTTATCATCAATTTGCATGTATTTGTTTATCCATTTCATGAACAATTATTTTACGTTTAAATTTATAAAACATTTAGCAAATTTTATATAAATTAAATGACCAAAACGTTCATAACACAAGTGATTTCAATCATAAAAGACAACTCTCTGACGTGGAAATAATGAGTGTGGCGAAACAATACTTCAATAGCCATAAAATAGAAACTGAAAATAGCATGGGTCTTAAAGTGGATAAAAATATCTCACGTTATAGCGATTTACCTAAAGGTTACGTCCCTGTCGTATACGCAGAACAAGGTAACACTGGTGCATCAGTCATCTATGTTAATAAAACAACTGGTAAAGTAATTGATCACAATACACATAATGTAGGTCATTACGGTAATAAAAAATAGCATCAAATATGCTGTTTACACATAATATTTATAGCATTAAAAAAGACAAATCTAATGGTAGCATCGCCTACCTTAGATTTGTCTTTTGCTTTTATTTTAGATATTTTCGTTCTTTTTCATTGCTTGTTGTGTTGTGCTATAACCCATCACTACACGGTCAACTTTACCTTTATTTAAATCAAACCATACTGTCATACCGTTTTGATTAGGTTGGTAGAAATAAATTCCAGTCGTATTGTTTTTGCCATTATCAATTTTTTGTAAGTCTTTGCCATATAATTTGTTAAGTTGTGCAAGTGACATATGACCTGTTACTTTCATATCAAGTAAAGATGCTGTCTTACCATCTTTAGATACATTTCTGAAATATTGATCATATTTCTTAACGTTTTTTGTAGAATTTGTATTTTTTAATTTAATACCGTTAAATTTTACGTTTTCAGCTTTAACAGCGTTTTTGAAGTTTTTATCTAACACGAATGACACATCTTGCCCAGCATAACCGTTGTAGTTGTAATATGCTGAAGTTGCTGCATGTACAGTATGTTGCGCCACTTCTCCAGTCGCACCAATACCAAATAACGTACCGAATGCTAATGTTGTCGCTACTAAAGTTTTTGTTGTTTTTCTCATAACTTTCGCCTTCTCTCTTTAACTATTAAATATAGTACTCCATAACCCACATTTAGACAATTTTTATTATTTTTGAAAATGGAGACCACATACTTAGTTTTATAATTTCATTAAAATAATGTTAAATTAAAGTTCACAATGAAAACAATATTTTTTTATACAAATTGTGCTATACTAAATATAGGAGTAATATCCCCATTAACTCCTTCACAAAAAGTTATATTATGTAATGACTAGAGGTCATAAGTTTACTTCCCCTTTGTTAGACTTATGGCCTTATTATTTATTTTCAAATAAAAATTCATTATATTCCATAAAATATATAAAATTTATTTATAGTATAGGAAACCTCTTCAAATATACGAACATATGTTCTATAATAGTGATGAGGTGGTTAAAATGATTCCAGAACAATATAAGAATGAAACAGATTATCGGAAAATTCCTAGAGAATACCTCGACCCTAATATCCCCCAAGGTCGAGGTATGGTGAAGTGGGCGCCGTTTGCGACAATGCCTGAACAATACGAGCGTTTACGTGAGTTTATCGAAGAACAGAACAAAATCAGTATGCCTTCCTTGTCAGAAGATCAGTTGGATACATTAAATCGTCAATTAACTCAAAAATACACGCAACGCCAACTTGCTATGATTAGTTATTGGAGAAACGGCTACATCCACTCAATTGCAGCATACATTCATCGCATTGATATGTTGAATCAATACATTACAATTAGTAATGAAAATGGTACTCAAACCATGAAACTCGAATTTGGAGTTATTTGTAATGTGGAATAATCACTAAGTGAAAAATGGCAATGTCTATGTTATAGAATAGACATTGCCATTTTTGTTCATTATAGTTATTCATTTTTTACTTTTCAAAATAATAATTATTTACTAGTTGTAAAGCCAGCATAACTAATATCTGCTTCTACTACACGACCATGATTAACAACAAATGTAGTAGCTAAACCATCTTGTACAGGTCTATATTCAAAAATACCGCCCGTTTTATCATTCGCATTTCCATTAACTTTCTTCAAGTCTTTGCCATACGCTTTCTTAATTTGGTTTAGTGTTAAGTCCCCTTTAACTATAAATTGAACTTTATTAGCTTTTTTACCGTCTTTAGTTACGCCTGTGAATTTTTGGTTATACTTTTCAACCACTTTCGTACCTTTAGTTGGCGCAAGTTTAATTCCACTAAATGTTACATTGTCATGTTTAACAGCATTCACAAAGTTTTTATCTGTTAAGAATTTAGCATCTTTATCGATATAACCATTATAAGAATAATACGGTTTAACTGCAGCATGTGCTGTATGGTCTACCGGTAATACCGTTGCGCTAACGCCCAAAAGTGTTCCAAATGCTAGAGTTGTTGAAGCAATAGTTTTTACTACTTTATTCATGATAGTCCTTCTTTCTGTATTGGATTTGTTTTACATCTTTATTATCGCATAATACTCAAAAACAAACACTGTACTTTAGATGTATTTAGCATAAAATTTAGTAAACAAAATTTAATATTATAAAAATGTGTATATACTATCTATTTTATGAAATTTCATTATAATAAAATAAATGAAAGAAAAACGGAGGACCATATTTTGAAAAAGGTATTGGCAAGCATAGTCATCATATTACTGATTGTTGCGTTAGGTTTCTCAATATTCTTGGCAGCAACACATAAAACTTCAAATATAAAAGATGACAACCCAACTAAAACACACGAATCAAAAGAGAAAAAACAAAAAAAAGAAAGTATTACAGAAGAGCGTACACAAGAACAAGACAACACAACAGATAATGGCGAAAACGCTCAAACAGAACCAGCAACACAAAATATACAAAACACACAACAGAATTATTCAAACCAAGATAATTCTAATAGTACTAAAGCAAACAACACACAAGAAACACCAAAAACTCAAGAACAAGCTAGCACAGAAAATAAAGCAAGCAATTCAAGACAAAACAGCTCAGAAAGCGCAACAACAGAAAAAAATACAAATCAACCATCAACATCTCAACAACAAAACACACAGCAAAACAGTACTCAACAGAACAGTCAACAAAACAAACCACAAAGTAATTCAGCACAGACTAATTCAACACAAAATAGCAATAGCTCAACACAGAATAGTAACTCAAATAAAACAACAAATTAAAAACAACCGCCTAATACGTAGTCCTCACAACTACCCATTAGGCGGTTTAAAATTGCTAAATTCTATAAGTTTCCATAATCCTAAAATATTTTAGGACAGTAATACTTTTAACGAAATACATTTTGAGAATTAAAAACAATAAAAATTCTAGAACTTATCTTTTTTATAACCTCTTCATCTAATTCGTTTAATTCACTTATAGCTAAGAACTCATCGATAACCGCTTCTCTTTTTTGATCAAGTGTTATTATATTTCTTCTTAAATTTTTAAAACTAGGATCATATTTATGAATAAAAAGATAAGTTTCTTCGTGTTCGTTCAAAACTTTTCCAATTATTTGCCACCATTTTTTATCTGTTTGCCCTAAAGACATCCCATAAATATAAATAATATTACTATTTAATATAGTCCGTTCAACAGCACCAAAGTTCAAATTACGACTATATAGGTTAGCATTGGGTTTAATTAAATATTTCAGATATTTACCAAGTAATTCTTTGTTATAAAGTTGTGTTTCATCATTTACTCCTAACAAAGCTCCGCTATTAATATCATTATGTACATGAATAGGTGTATAATAATTTACACTTAAATTAAAACCTTCAAAATCTAAAAAATTCCGATTATTATTAAATTTTATGTATTCATCAAATACATAAGTATAATTAAAGTTAATAAAATCAACGTTTAACGTTTGCCCTCTATATTTACTTAATAATGAATTTATATCATTTTTGTCCTCATAATCAATATCTTTATAAAAGTTTGTAATTGTATCATTTAAAGAATTTTCCTTATCTGAAATTTGTATTTCATAGTTTTCACTTTCTTTTTCTAGATAATTAAGAAATTCATTTTCAAAAGCTATAAAATCTTTTATGAAATTCTTAACATCTTTCTTGTTTTTTAATGATTCAGTATATTTTCCGAGAGACACTTCAAAATCTGACCATAGAGTAACGTCATTCTTTATTTCATTATATATACTATTTTCTTGTAAAATATCATTTGTTTTACAATAATCGTAAAAATTATTATAAGTAGTTTTTAATCCTCTACTAATATCAAAACCATTACCAATCAAAAAAGTAAGTCGCATTTTAATCTCCTATATCAAAGTAATTTATATTATGCCTTTAAATAAAAAATCATTACATTTTTCTTAATACCTAGACTTCTATATTTTAAAAAAATACAGCTAATGAAACAAAAGAAATGTCTTATTAGCTGTATTATATATAGTCTTTATTTATTAAAGTAATTCTAGAGATAGATAACGAAGCATAGTTATGAGACTCCTGGCTTTTTTTCATATTGAACACTAGTGCGCGTGCACTTGTGTAAGACGTTCTAAGATAGATAACGAAACGTAGTTGAGTGACGCCTGAGGGAGCAGGATGAGTGTCGAGACCAAGGCTCGACCCAGCCCCCTAGGCAAGCATCTCAACTTAAGTGAAATGAAAATCCATTTTAGTTTCTGACATGCTATAAGTTACTCAGTCACATTACTTTCATCCACACGCTTAGAAATTTTACGCATTACTGGATCTAGCACTGGTTTTCCTAACACACCAGCTATAAAGAAACCTAGTCCAAATAATGCTAAAATAATGAGTTTCGTAATTAAAATCTCTGGTACGATACCCCCTACTGTTTCACGTAACGAATCAATCACGTGCGTAAACGGTAAGTATGGTGAAATCGTTTGGAAGAATTTAGGCATTGTCACTACTGGGAATGTACCGCCACCCCCTGCAATTTGTAATACCAACATAATAATCGCAATCGCTTTACCTGGGTTTCCAAGTAACGATACACATGTATACACTATCGTATTAAAGACAATCGCTCCAAATAGTGCCACTAGTATGAATAAGGTTGGTGATTCTACTTGTGCTTTCAAGATTAATAAATCACCTACTACTACAATGAAGGTTTGGAGTAAGCCCATAGTTATAAAGAATGCACCTTTACCTAAATAAATTTGTCGTGTTGTTAACTCATCTCTCAAGCTTTCATGTTTGTTATCAACGGATAATAAGCTCACTGATAACAGTGCCCCTACCCATATTGATAATGATGTATAGAATGGCGTCATGCCTGAACCGTAGTCTTTAACTGGGAAGACGTCCACTTGTTTCTTATCAATTGGATTGGCAATAACATCTGCTTGTTTTTTCAAGTCGTTTTTCAGAGCGTCAATGACTTTATCAACTGCGTCATCTTTATCTAATTTCTTAAAGATGTTATTAGCTTTGTCTAAATCTTTTTCAATATCTGGCAATCTATTTTGCGCAAAGTTTGCCAAGTTCGCTAATGCTTCTTTCGCGCGCGGTTGATTCTCATCTAATAAATTAACTGCATTGTCATATTTATTAAATAATGTAGGTAAATTAGCATTAACTGTTGCTGTAGCGTTTGCTAATCGTTGTTCTAAGTCAGGTAAATCGTTACGTACAAAGTCAGCTGCTTTTGCGACGTCTTGTTTCACTGTTGGGAAATAAGCTTGTGCGGTTTGCATCGCATTGATATACGCTTGTTCTAACGCTGGCAATTCACTTTGAATATTAGCTACACGTCCTTGGCCTTCTGATACAATTTGTTGTCCGGCAACAATCACTTGATTAATCGTATTTAATTTAGATTGAACGTTTGATAATGTATTCTGACCTTCATTCAATTGTTGCGTAATGTCGTTAGATAACATTAGTAAACGGTTGTTTAAATCTTGTTTTAAAAAGTCACGATATTGGCCTAATCCAGTATTTAAATCTGGTAAGCCACGTAAGACATTAACCGCTTCCGCTTTCCCTGAACTACCATTGCCTAATGCATCGATAAGTTGATTAATGGAACGTACAGAATTATTGATACGGTTGTTTGCAGCCTCAACTTGTTTAATTTCAGATGATAAATCTACATGTTCTTTGTTCTCTAACTCTTTTAAAATGTCTACAAGTCGTTGGTTATTTTTTGAGTCATTTTCAAAACGAGCTTTAATATTACGCAATGTGTCATTAAATTCAGTTGGTCGATTTGAACCGATAATGCCATAAGTAACATTCTTCAAGGCTTTAATATCAGATTGTGTCGCTTTCGTCTGTGTATCCGCATTATTTGATAGCGCCAATAATGCTTCAGCAAGCGCATTGTTCATCGCTTTCACATCATCTTTAGACACAATCTGGTCTTTGTTTAAAGCGTCTTTGTTATTATCATTACTCAATGGTTGCACTTTATAATCAGGCATGCCTGACGTGCTTTGTTGACGTAAAGCGTTATTCGCTTGGCCATTAACTTCTTGGGCACGGCTTGCAGCTTCTTGATAATCGCCAACACGTTGTTGTGCCATAGTTAAATACCCTTGTGCGTCATTCAAACGAGTATTCGCTAAATCAAGTCCTTGGCTCGCAATATCTACGCCTCTATTAAGACGTGGAAACTGAGCTGGAATATCGTTAGAAGCGACATTAAGTACACGCTCAATATTAGGCATATATTCGTTTAGCGCTAAAATGAGTTTCGCTTTCTCATTCAATGATGGAATCGCAGCATTAACGTCATTCAATTTCTGTTGAGCATCTAAAATATCGCCTTTGTAATTACCTAACGAACGGAAACGGTTCGCATACGCATCTAACTGATCTTGGTGTTCATTGAGATAAACAATGCGATCTGCAATTTTGTTCAGTTGCGGTAATGATTGATGCGCAGCATAAACTGCATTTTTAATTTTATTAATTGTCGGAACTTCATCTTCAAGTTGAATACCAACTTTATTAGCCTCTTGAAGAATCGCTTTCGTTACTGTTGAATTAAATTGTTTATTCGCTTCATCTACAATGACTGTTGACCCTGTATCTGTCATTTTTGGTGCTACAGCATTAATTTTTTGGTTTACTTTATATTCTATATCTGCTTTTTGTGGTTTCTTTCTTAATGTACCGGTGATTTGATGAGAGAACTCTTTAGGTATGTATATACCGGCATAGTATTTCCCCATTTTAATTTCATGGTCAGCCTTTTCCCGACTTACAAATTGCCAGTCAAATTTCTTATTCTTCTTCAATGTATCGACTAGCGTATCCCCGACATTAATCTTTGTGCCACGGACTTTGTCACCTTGGTCTTCATTTACTACCGCCACTTTTACATGGTTCGTATTACTATACGGGTCCCACATCGCCCAAAGGTTGAACCAAGCGTAAAATGACGGCAAGATGGCTAAACCTAGGAGAATCACCCAAACGGCAGGGGTTTTCGCCACACGCTTTAAGTCCGTTTTATATAATTTCAGTGCGTTTTTCATCGTCACACTCCTACGAATAAAATATTAAAATTTGATATCAAATTTGAGTTTATCGTTGTTTTTTTATTTATAGAGTTAGTATAATACTTTTGTTAAGCAAAGTAATAATTAGTTGATACATATCAACTATATTTTTTCTAACTAGCATTATAACAAATAATTAATTATTCGCATACTAGTAGGAGGAAAAGCAAGCAATGTCGAAACAGAAATTAATTGTCTATTTATTAACTACCACCCTCGTCTTTCCTACATTTACGACGAGTCTTGCACACGCAGAAGATACGACTGATGAAAGCAAAGCGTCCTCGTCTCGTGCTCATAGTGATGAAGACGCGCCATCAACCGAAGAAGATAAGACTCAGGAAGATACAAGTGTAGAACGTAAAAACGATAGTGATTCAACTGACTCAAAAGAAGATTCAAATAGTACAGAAGAAGATGCTTCTCAAGAAACATCAGCCTCTCATAAGGAAACTGCACATAAGGAATCTACTAACGACAAAACATCTAAAAAAGATGCGACAACACGTTTAAATCGTCAACAAACAGATAAGGCATCATCTCATGATAATGCGTTTTATCATACACCATTAGCACCATTATTTGATATTCCGAATTTAACTGGGAATCATTCTTCTCATTTCTTAGATCCTAATGTGTTTGACGGTGGTTTCAGTTTAACGAATTTAATCGCTTCATTATTCAACTTTGATAGTGATATTTCTGATTATGAACATGTTGAGAATTCTAAAGATGCTTCTGAAAATGCTTCTTCAGAAAGTCATTCTAATACGAGCAATTCAAATCAAAACGCATCAACATCTCAATCTAACACAACACACGGTGAGAGTAGCGAGCAAGTTGGCGATACTTCATCTGAAAAGTCAGGCTTAACAGAGACACCTCAACAAGAAAAAGGATCAGCAAATACAGGAACGAACGCTAGTTCAAATGGAAGTAAAGATGATGCAAGTATTAGTAAAGCGCTAGATGCAATTGATGACTTAGTCACAGATACTACTTATAATACGAACGGTAAAGACTCAAATCAAAGTAGTGACGAAACTACTTCTAATGAACAAAGTAATTCTTCTAATGAAGATACTAACACTAGTGAACAACCGTCTTCACATGCCACATCTCAGTCTGATAGCGCGTCTAAAGGGGACAGCTTTTCAGAATCAGTATTAGACTCAGTGCTTGATAAATATAGCGAAGATGCTAATAAAACGCATAAAAATTATGAAGCATCTAAAGAGAGCGGAAAAGCAGCTGCGAATAATAAAGATAAACAATCAGCATCTGTTAACACGCAATTACCTACTAAAGAAGAGCTTGCACATAAAACAGCACCAATCCAATCATTTGAAGATGATATTAGAAAAAATAATACGCGTTCAACTGGGTTATTCCAAATGTTGCCACAACTGAACGGTAACAGTGTTAGCGATGGCAATATGACCGTTGTTGAAAGCAAAGATACACGCGATTTCATCAAATCTATCGCAAAAGATGCGCATAAAATTGGGCAAGACCAAGACATTTATGCTTCAGTTATGATTGCTCAAGCGATTCTAGAATCAAGTTCAGGACAAAGTGCTTTAGCGCAAGCACCAAATTATAATTTATTTGGTATTAAAGGTGCTTATCAAGGACAAACTGTCAACTTTAATACACTTGAAGCTGGCAGTGATAATGCTATGTTTAATATTATGGCTGGCTTCAGAAAATACCCTAACACTAAAGCGTCATTAGAAGATTACGCTAGTTTAATGAAACACGGCATTGATGGTAATCCTAGCATTTATAAAGGAACTTGGAAGTCTGAAGCGCCTACTTATCGTTCAGCAACAAGTCATTTAAGCAGAACCTATGCGACAGATCCAAATTATGCAACAAAATTAAATAGTCTGATTCAACATTACAATTTAACAGCTTTCGATAAAAAATCTATGCCAGATTTAGATAAATACGCTAAATCAACATCAAATGGTCAAGATGTTTCGGGTGGCGACTTTAAACCATTTGAGATGACTGATAACGCAACACCTTATCCTCAAGGTCAATGTACTTGGTATGTTTACGAACGTGTACAACAGTTTGGTAAGCATGTAGGTGGTGACTGGGGCGACGCGCATAACTGGGATAATCGTGCAGAACGTGACGGTTATCGTGTAGCGGGTAGTCCGAAAGCACATACGGCAGCTGTGTTTGAGTCAGGTCAAGCTGGTGCAGATTCAACGTATGGTCATGTTGCTTTTGTTGAAAAGGTTAACGATGATGGTTCGATTGTTGTGTCTGAGTCTAACGTTAAAGGTTTAGGTATTGTGTCATATCGTATGATTGATGCGGATACTGCGCAAGAATTGCATTATATTGAACCGAAATAAAAATATTTCTAAGATAGATAATCACTCGTTTAAGTTGTGTCGCTTTCCTGGGGTGCCGTCTCAGCCTGTAGTCTTCTAAAGAAATTCTTAGATGAACATTCACTCATTCTGTTGTGATGCTTGCCTAGGGGGCTGGG
>NZ_PPRD01000025.1 GCF_002902575.1 Staphylococcus croceilyticus
AAGTAAGCCAATATGAACAGTGTTTAGTTAATAATATCTAAACATACAAGTATATAGAAGAAAAATGTTTAAGAAATGATTTGATTTCTCTACATTTCTTAAAATTAATTTAAACTCCTATGTAAATAATTTTTTAATATTTTAAATCTAACTATGAGATGAATATTTACTTCTAAATATTTGATGTATGAATTGATAATTCAATTTAATCTATATTAAAAATTTTAAAAATAAAATATATTTAATCGTAAATCTTTTGTAAAGTTTTAGAAACATCATTGAAATAATTTTGTAACAATTAAACAATGTAAATGTAACAAAACTATAAAAAGGAGATGGAATTAAATGAACAACAAATTTAAATTAGGTACATTTGCATTAACAACTACATTATTATTAACAGATGTTTCGACTACTACATATGCAGCAACTAATGATACGACAACTGATGCTACAACGACTCAAAGCCAACAAACTACCCAAGGTGAACGCCCTTATGGCGGTATTACACCTCAAGGCATGATAAATGAACAATATTCTGAACTTGAACAAAATGTTCCTAATCCAAATAGCGTATCTCAACAACAATATCAACTTGCTTTAAACGACGCTACTCAAGATATTGCTGACAAATATAACACTACAATTACTGTGGCAGAAGGCGTATTCAAACCAAACGCTGTTAGAGATGATAACGGACATGCTTTACCTTTAACTAAAGACGGTAATTTCTACCAAACAAATGTGGATGAAAACGGCATTAACCACGGCGGTAGCGAAATGTTAAACGATCAAACTGACAAAGCTACATCTAATCAAACTCAACAAACTAATCACGCTCAACAACAAACAACTAAAGATGAAAAACAAACACTACCTAATACAGGAGCTAAAGAAACTCCTATTTTAACTACTACAGCCATTGGTGCATTTATCTTAGCAGTTGGCGTATTCTTCACATTTAAACGCAAAAATTCATCTCATTAATAATATAATAAATAAGCTAATATTATTAAAAAAGCATCCAACACCTTAATTTGTGCTGGATGTCTTTTGTCTTAATACAATAGTTTCAAGCTCTACACCTGAAATGGAATGGATATGTTAATAAAGGAGATTTGTCATGAATAAAGAAAGCTTAAAAGTTACTATTGAACAACTATATGAGGATATATTAATCAACTTAGATACTAAAAAAATTAATCATTATTTTGCTCCTAATTACATTCAAACCACTGATCATCATATTTCAAATATTAAAGAATTCACGGAGCATTTAGAAAAACTCAAAGAGATAGTAACTAAGTTATCAATCGACTCTTTTAAAACAATGCTTATCAATGAAACTCAAAATATAGTTTTTCTTCGTTACGATGTTAATGTTGAGAAAAAAGATGGTTTTGTCGGGAAAATAGAAGTATACGCAGAATTTACTTTTAATGAAAATAGAAAAGTTGTCTCATGTAATGAACTAACACGACCCTACCATGAAACATTAGAAGGCATAGGTAGTATTAAATAGCTAAGATACTAATTTATAGTACCTTAGCTTATTTTATATCATAGTAAATTATTAGACATTAGTATCTTATATTTTCTTTTTCATATAAGTACTAAAGTATATAAATACGAACAGTATCAGTATAGAAACGATTAAGTAGATAAACTTTTGAGAATAATTAAGTAAAATACCAAAAATTAAAAATGATACTGGAGTTAAAGATTGTACTATAGATTGATTTAATGAAAAAACTCGCCCTTTATATTGTTCATCAATATAGTTTTGTAAATAAATTGAATAAGGTATATTACTTAAAGGTAATGCCGAGCCAATTACAAAATATACAACGCCTATTAGCACAAAAGCTAAGTAATTTTGCATGTTTAAAAACAAAGTCATACTGAGTATTAATACTGCAAGAAACTGTAGAATAATCGAAATTTGGAATGGTAATTTAAGTTTATTTTTAATTGGATATATTGAAAATACTAAAGATATGATAAACATGCCGATTGTTAGTGAAGATTCAATCACACCAAACTGTTGTGAACTTAATTTCATGACTTGAATTGAAGTAATTGAAACACCAACCACTACCGAATTAATTAAAAAATTTAGTATTATAGCTACTAACATAAAGTTTAGTAATGTTTTATTTTTTAATAAATATGAGAAGCCAATTTTAAAATCTTGCTTTAAACTATTTTTATTTACTTCTATCACTCTATCTATTTTTATGGCCATAATAAATACCATTGCCAATAATTCTGTAATAATATTAATTAATGCTAAATATTCTATTTTTAAAGCTGCAATCAATATTCCCTCTAGAATTGGAGCTAGAAATCCAATCCCTACAGTATACATTTGTCTTAAAGAAATAAAACGTTCGATATCTTTTTCCGAGATATTTTTGATATTAGCATTTACAATGATACTTATTGCTCCATCCGTTAAATTTAAAATAACACCTAGTAGAATGATGTAATAAAAGTAATGATTAAAAATACATATAAATACACTCAAAGCAATTACATTTATAATTTGTGAGACAATCACTATTCTCTTATTGTTATATTTATCAGCATATACTCCAAATAATGGTTGACTTAAAATTGTAGACAGTACAATTATTGTTAAATACAATGTGTATACTGTCGGAGAGTGAGTATTTTTTAAAATATAAAATGCACAAGCGAAAGTAAAAACTTTAGATCCAATAGACGAAATCACATCAAATAATAATAAATTGATAGTTTGAATATTCATAGAAGCACCCTTTTCTAGTTAGTAGAAATATATATAAATATTGCTATTTTACTGAAAATTGTCAATTTTCTGTTTATTTTAGATGATTTACTCTCTTTAAGTTTGAAAAGCTATTTCAAAAATAAATCTCTTATATACTTATTTTTTAGACTACGCGCAGACCGCCCTCTCCTATGTTAAAACTAATAAAATTCCTTTTGTATAAGTTCACCATTTGTGGTAATATCATCATGCATAAAAATTAGAGATATTAATAAAGAAGAAGGTTTAAATATATTATGAAAGAAAATTTTTGGAGTGAATTGCCACGTCCATTTTTTATTTTGGCACCTATGGAAGACGTGACAGATATCGTCTTTCGTCACGTGGTTAGTGAAGCAGCTAGACCAGACGTCTTCTTCACTGAATTTACAAACACAGAAAGCTTTTGCCATCCTGAAGGCATCCACAGCGTTCGCGGACGTTTAACATTCAGTGAAGATGAACAGCCTATGGTCGCTCATATTTGGGGCGACAAGCCAGAGCAATTCCGTGAAATGAGTATCGGTTTAGCAGAGATGGGCTTTAAAGGCATTGATTTAAACATGGGATGTCCCGTAGCTAATGTAGCCAAAAAAGGTAAAGGTTCAGGATTAATTCTACGCCCTGAAGTTGCAGCTGAAATCATTCAAGCCTCTAAAGCAGGTGGCTTACCAGTAAGTGTTAAAACACGTCTAGGCTATTATGAAATAGATGAGTGGAAAGAATGGTTAAAACACGTCTTTAAACAAGATATCGCAAACCTATCTATCCACCTTCGTACACGTAAAGAAATGAGTAAAGTAGATGCACACTGGGAATTAATCTCAGCCATTAAAGAAATGCGCGACGCAATCGCACCTAACACATTATTAACTATCAACGGTGATATCCCAGACAGACAGAAAGGGCTAGAACTTGCTAATAAATATGGCATTGACGGCGTAATGATCGGTAGAGGAATTTTCCACAATCCTTTTGCCTTTGAAAAAGAACCCCGCGAACATACAAGCAAAGAATTACTAGACTTATTCAGATTACATTTAACATTATTTGAAAAGCATTCTACTGAAGAAACACAACAATTCAAAGCTCTACGCAGATTCTTCAAAATCTACGTACGTGGCATCAAAGGCGCAAGCCAACTACGCCATCAATTGATGAGCACTGAAACAGTAGACGAAGCTCGTGCATTATTAGACGAATTCGAAGCACAAATGGATGAAAACGTAGAAGCTTAAAAATATGACAAAAACACCTTATTAAGTTAGATTTAATTCAACTTAGTAAGGTGTTTTTATTTACTTACATTGTTTCAAAAATACCCTTTATATACATAGGACATTTAAAACTAATGTATTTATTCTTCTCTCATAGTTCTAGTCCACTAAATTTTGTTGATAACTTTGATAAAATTTTTCATACTTCATTTTCCCAATACCGCCAACGATATACTTGCCGTATTTACTTAAATTCATAACATAAGCTATACATACAGAGAAAGTTACAGTTAAAGTAAATGTAAAAATAATATTAAAAAATGGATGCTCATGTAACGATCCTAATCTATGTACAAAAAAGTAGTGAATTAAGTAAATTGAAAATGAATAATTACTAATAAAGATAACAAATCTAGGAACATATTTTATATAAGATGATATTAAGAAGAATAATAAAATAACCATTGTTACATAAATAGGGGTATCAAACCGTTTAGAATCAACTAATGTCAAAATTCCAGATAAATAGTTGAATATAACCATCATTGTTACTACAATCGTACCAATCACAATATGTAAGGTGTATTTTTGAATTCGATTCATCATTGTTTCATAATAGTATCCCATATAGAAACCTAGTAAGAAGTAACTTAGCCATCCAATGAATAACATCCATCCTTCTCTTTGCCAAAGCCAATTAAACCAAATATTTTCGGGTGCATCTATAAAGTTTCTCATAGCCCAAAATAAAGACGTAATAACTAAGGAATATATAATTAACTTTATTGGATTAAGTTTCACGAGATACTTGGCAAATAGCACATGTAATAAATAAAACTGAAAAATGATAACAATAAAATATGTTAACGTGCCCCCATGAAACATCATAAAACCAACAGATTCTAAATAATCTTGGAAATTTTTCGGATGACCATACACATAAGCAAGACCCATATTAATAATGATGTATGGTATTCCTAAAGTAAGTAGTTTCTGTTTGAAAAAGTTTTCTTTAACTTTAGTTTTGTATTGTTTAGCTAATAAAAATTCTGAGATGAAAACAAACATTGGCGTAGCATACAATAACAATAATTGAAAAACTCTTAGTAAATAGCCTTCATTTGGCATATCAAATTTATAAAAAGTAGTTGTTATTGTATGAATCATCACAACACTTAAACAAGCGATTGCCCTCATCCAAAAAATAATCGATGTATAAACTCTCATCTGCATTCTCCCTTTAACATACTAAACCATGAATTCTTTTCTATTTGAATTTAAAAAATCACAGCCAAATTTCATTATATAATATATTTTTATGCAAATTCAAAATAATTCAAATATATACTTTTTAATATTGCAACTATTAATTTCTATGTATTTTAGATTCCTTGGTAAGACCTCTATGTAATAAGTAATTGGACTAAATGATTAATTTATTTATATAGTAACTAATAATTATAGAGGCAATTGCATCATTATTTACCTTCAAAACATAAAAAATTGAACTTAGGATTATAATATCAGTCCAATTTTTTATATAGCCAGTATTAATTTAATAACTAAAAAAGGGTTATTTAATTTAGTGAATGATAATTCCTGTATTTGTGGTTTCAATTGTTGAACGTTTAGGCGCTTTGAACATTTTCCAAACCCAATAAAAGTCACCTATACAACATCCCGCATGAAATGTAGCAAAGAAGAAAAAGAGACCGCGTGGAAACCATCCTAAAAATAAAGTAATTATAAATATTGTTGTAATAATTACAAAAGGCGCAATACTACTAATTGTAAAAGTTAATGGTGTAAACGTCCCACCTGGTATTGCACAATAAAACATGCCCTTAGTTGCCCCAAAATAAACTTTGTTCTTAGGTGAAAATAGTTTGAAAAATATTCCATGTATACATTCATGGATTGCAAACATAAGTATTAAGAGAATAATTATAAAAAGCGCATTGACTAATAATGAATCAAAAAATTTAGGGGTATCTGCCAATTTCATAATTAAATAGAATATAATACCAAAAACAACAAAACTAATATAAGAGTATACTGCAAGTTTATTAGCTAATTTTTTATCTTCTAATATATTGATTTCTTCCAAAAGTAACACTCCTTTTTTGAATTACATTAATAACAATTTTGCCCAGTTACTACATCACCAATTATTGGATTCTCTAAATTTTCAAATTTAATTTTCTTTGCTAAACAATCCTCACTCAATAAAGGTGTATTCATCACTTGAAAATGGATATGTGGTTCAGAAGAATGACCTGAATTGCCACACTTACCTAAAAGGTCACCACTTTCAACGCTTTGACCAAGCGTCACTAATATAGAGTTGGGCATAAAATGTGCTATCAAACTATACTCTTGTTCTCCATGGCGCATGATGACGTAGTTTCCTAATAATTGTTTTTTATTCATTACTCCTGGTTGATTGTCTTTAATACTGTTACGTATATCAACAACCACACCGGATCGTGGGGCAACAATATTTTGCTTATAAGCAAAATAGTCTTCGTTATAATTGCCTTCATCCGTATAAGTTTTATTTTCTTTCTCAATCAGTAAATCATAAGCATACTTTTGAGATGGAATATTACTATGGTAGTTCGTTAATAAAGTATCGCCACCCCAAACAACTTTCCATTTTCTATCTATAGGCATGAAATAGTTATAATATGTAAAAAAATTGCTCTTTTTCTTTATTAATGGGTACGAGTAATAAACCTAATATCTTTTTAGTTACTTTATGAATAGTTATAGCAATTCCCCATTTATTATCTTTACTTAAATAGATGCAACGAATTGAATTATTTAGCTCTAGTTGATTGAACATTTCATGGGAACGACCTTTATATTTTAAGATAATCTTTTTTAGATGGCGCTTTTTTATTTTACTTTTAAATTCTTCATCTAAATTTCGATATAACAGTTTGTATTTATTATTTTCAATACAATTTATATAATCACTAATTTTGATAAAATAACCTCCAATAATAATAAAAAATCAATCTTTAGAATAACTATTTGAGACTACGAATTGCCAGCACCATAATAGCTGTTAATAAGTATGAGATGCCTTCTAGTTTTATTAAAAGTGTGATACCATATTTCAAAGTGACTAAACCTTTATCTATATAAATCTTTACACTACGATCTATTAGAAGTAATAAGCTATAATCTCCAATATATTAGTATTAAAAACACGAACGCTAAAAAAGCTATGAAGAAATCTATAATTATAAATTTTTCATAGCCAATTTTATAGTTGCAGATAGAAAGACCTTTTTAACTCATCCTTTAAACTTATACTGCATAAACTTATACTGCAAAATGACCAATCATAATATTTTGAACTTTACCATTGTTAGTGTAGAAAGCAATACCATAATGCTGTTTATAAGGGTTATATACATATACTTTTATACCTTTAGAACTATTTGCTAATTTCAATTTATTTCCATATGCATTCATTAATTGTTTCGTTGTCAATTTACCATTTGCATCAAATGATACATATCTTGCTACTGTTCCATTAGAGTTTGTAATTGCAAATGTTTGGTCGTATTTTTGAACATTTTTAATTGCATTAGGAAGCGCTTTTTTGCCAGTTGTATAAGGGATTTTCACACCATTAATTTTAAAATTATCGTATTTTAAAGTATTAATAAACGCTGGATCTAGAACGAAAGAAGGCGTACCTTTTGATGTATATCCATTGTAATTATAATAAGGTTTTACATTTTGATGTTGTGCTGCATATGCTTCGTTTACATGAAGGTTATCAACTGAATATCCTACTCCGAATAATGTTCCTAGGGCCACGACAGATGACAATGTAATTTTAGTAAGTTTTTTCATAGTTTTTCTCCTTTTAATATAAATTGAATAGTAGCAAGTCCAAAATTTATATTACCATTCGATTACAATATTACATTTATATTACAAAACATGCAATATTATACTATATAAAGTTTTGTTAACTTTATATGAAAACTGTAAACAAAACTTCAATACACTTACTTCCTCTTCGCATTTACCTAAAAAAAGCACTTTCTACTTTAAAGTTTTAATAGAAAGTGCTTTTACTAGTTAGAAAAGGTTATATTTTAGACTGCCTTCCCTCTTCTTTTTTCTTTATCTGTCCCAATATCTGAAACGTTCAAATGCATCTAGAATCGCATCAGGTTTATCAGAAACAATCACACCTGGCGCATCTAATTGGATTTTACTATGATTTAATAACTTAGATGCTACTTCAGATACAACAACTGGTTTTTTGTGTTTATAACTTAATTCAGCAAAATCAACAGCATCTTCTAATAATTCATTGCCATCTGATAAGATAATCACACTATCAAAGACAGTTGAACTTGCTGTACTGTAAGTTTCAGTGATACCAACTTCTTCAGTTAAATCTTTCGCATATTGTCCCACAAATGCAAAGTTCAAGCGATTGTTTGAGAAGACTTCAGCATATGCTTTTAATGTATCTGCGTCAATATCACCATTAATTAATACGGCTACAGAGTGACCTAATAATGGAATATCGAATTTTTCTAATGTTAATTGGCTATCACTTGCATCAGATTGAACTTCTTCATTATTTTCAGGCACATCAACGCCAACATTCTTAGCCACATATTCAGCTAATTGACGATCAACTTTATTTAATTGGTTAACCGCATTTTGTTTAACCATTACTGATTTACATTTACCAATTTCGAATGAGAACGCATCAGCCATATGTTGTTGTTCCGCTTCAGTTAAGCTATTTTTATAAAGTTTAGCTTGAGTATAATAATCTTTGAAACTTTCACTACGTTGACGCACTTTGTGGCCTTCCACTTTTTCTTGGTAATGTTCATAGCCGCCTTTTTCTTTAGGCGTTGTATGTGGTTCATTATTATTCAAGCCATTTTTATGGTAAGCTGTTTGGCCTTGATGGATGTCCATTTGGTGCATCGCATCACGTTGGTTATTGTGTACGCCACTAACTGGTCTATTGATTGGAATTTGATTAAAGTTTGGTCCACCCAATCTTGAAATTTGTGTATCTGTATATGAGAATAAACGTCCTTGTAATAATGGGTCATTTGAGAAATCAATACCAGGCACAACATGGCCAGTATGGAAAGCAACTTGTTCAGTTTCCGCAAAGACATTATCAACGTTACGGTTTAACGTCATTTTACCTACACGTTTTACTGGAATCTGATCTTCAGGCCAAATTTTCGTAGGGTCTAAAATATCGAAATCAAAGTCAAATTCTTGTTCAGGCGTAATGATTTGGAAACCTAACTCCCATTCAGGGTAATCGCCTTTTTCAATTGATTCGTATAAATCTTTTCTATGGAAATCGACATCTTTACCATGTAAGATTTGTGCTTCATCCCATACCAAGCTTTCTAAACCGTGTAATGGTTTCCAGTGGAATTTAACAAAGTATGATTGACCTTCTTTGTTTACCAATCTAAATGTATGTACACCGAAACCTTCCATTTGACGATAGTTCTTCGGAATACCTCTATCACTCATCGCCCAGAAGACTGCATGCGTAGATTCAGGGTTTTGTCCAAAGAAGTCCCAGAATGTATCATGTGCTGAACCACCTTGAGGCATTTCATTATGAGGTTCTGGTTTTAATGCATGTACAAAGTCAGGGAATTTAATTGCATCTTGAATAAAGAATACTGGGGCGTTGTTACCAACTAAATCAAAGTTACCTTCATCAGTATAGAATTTAGTTGCGAAACCACGAATATCTCTTACAGTATCAGGAGATCCTTTTGATCCTTGCACTGTAGAGAAACGGACGAATACTGGTGTTGTTTTTTCAGGGTGAGTTAAAAAGTCTGCTTGTGTATATTTGCTCATATCTTCATATACTTTAAATTCACCATGTGCACCAAACCCACGCGCATGTACAACACGTTCAGGAATACGCTCATGGTCGAAATGCATCATTTTTTCACGGAAATGGAAATCTTCTAGAAGTGTTGGACCTCTATCGCCCACTGTAAGAGAATTTTCATCCTCACTTACTTTTACACCATGGTTAGTAGTAATTGCTTGATTATCATTATTTTTCTTTTGTGCTTCTAATTGTTCAAGCTTTTTATTATTTGATTCTGTCACCTTTATCTCCCCCGATAAATTAATATTTGCCTTTATCATGACTCTTTACTTAATATGCCCTACTCTACGATAAACGCTATACAATTAAATTATTCCCTTTACCCGTTTTTTTAATCACATTTTAAGCCTTATAATTTTAATATATTTTTTATTCGTGATTTTTATTTTTACAAATTTATTTTCTTGAAAAGTGGAGAAGATATAGGCATACGAGAAAGTGATTACGCATACATAAAGGTTAACTTTGGCCATTTTCCTAAATAAAAAAAGACATCATCAAAAGACTTACTCTTTCAATGATGTCTCGCATAAACTATTTAAAATCAATCTTAAATCCACTCACTCTACACAATATTATCAAGGATTTCCTTACGTAAGTTCCCTCTAATTTCCGCCATTGTGTTTAAGTGATATGTCTTATACTCTCCTGAATCCACTCTAAATGCATGAATACCTAACACTTCATTCTTATCATTTAACACAGCAGCTCCAGACGAACCTGGTTCAGCCATCATTTGATAATAACCGATAGGATTAACATTACGCGCGGTCATAGAATATTTACCTTTAGAATGGTACATCGTTCCCGCAGGATCATTTTTATACTGCCCTGATGGCGCACCATAATGATACATATGAATAGGCGTATTGGCTTTCAATGACTTAATTGTCTTTTCAGATGCAATTTTGCGTATCGGCATGTATTTCGAAATATCCTCGTATGTATACACTAAAGCTACATCCCCGTTTTGTAACATCTGCACACCAAAAACCTCAAGTGTTTTAGCTACTTTTGAGCCCTCTTGTAATAAGTTCACGCGCATATTCTGAGGCTGTGATGGTGATAAAGGTCGATGCGCACGTTGATCATTCACCACATGATTAGCAGTTAAGATAGTATGCTTCCCAATCGCAGTTCCAGTCCCGTACGTTAACGTTTTGGCCGTTGGATTCCAATTATATACTGTCGCGATGTTAGCATACTTAGGTTTAGCATGTTCAATTGTCACACCTTTATTTCCGGATTTCTTCATGATTTTTAAAGCATCATCAAGACCTGACTCTTTCGTCGTTTGTCCGAAATCTCGCACATTCTCACCGCCAGGTACATTAGAAGGCCATCGCTTAGGCGGTTGGTTATAATAGTTTTTATTAGTTGATGATGTTGTGGTTTTTGGTAGTGTTTTAGCTGTCGTTTTAACGCTTGGTTGCACTGGTTTACTTTTTGTAATGGTTGCTATCCTAGGCGTTTTCTCATTCTTTGGATTACTTGCAGCCTTAGTCGTTTGAGTAAGTAACTGCGGTTTTGATGTTTTTGATACCGCCTTACTTGGCGTTTTAACATTTGGTTGCACTGGCTTACTTTTCGTAATTGTCGCTGATTTAGACGTTTTCCCACTTTTTAGATTACTTACAGTTTTTGACGTTTGAGCGGGTAATTGTGGTTTTGATACTTTTGGCACTACGCTTTTTGATACTTGATTAGAAATTGCTTTCTTATTTTGTGGTAGCGTTGTAGATGTATGAACAGCTTTAGATGGACTCATTACACTTTTATTTTGTGGCTTAACTACCGTATTTAACGTATCATGAGTAGTCTTCACATCATTATCTTTAGTTAAAGCCTGTGCTTCATTTAATTGGAAAAAGAAGACCAACCCCATCATTACGAATACCATAACTATTATTTGAATATATCTTTCGAATTTTACCCCTTTGTTCACTATAAATATCTCCTCTTACTTTAAAAATATAAATAATTTATCTTTTAATAATATTTATTATATACATTTATTACCAATATCTACAATATTTTATTTACAAGAAGAGATTAATATTTGATTTTATATTTGTAATGTATACTCATAAAAAAGCACCCCAAAAGTTAGATTTTCAATTTAACTTTTGGGATGCACATCAAAGAGCACTTTGTCTTTATTTTTATTTCAAACACTGAATTTTTTATTATAAAATATTTTTACTTATTTTTGAGAATGCTCTTTTTCACTTTCAATAACGCACATCTAATAAAATAAATGAACCAACTCAAAACCTAATTAATTATATTTCTATTAGATAATGCATCTGAATTAATTTCCAAAAACAAATCATGATTATGAGGTAAAATTTTAATTATTTCTTTATATATCCTAAATTACCACCAACAGTTTCGTAAAAATCAAAGCGCATGCCAGATTTAATTACTGAACCATTTAAATCTTTATCTAAAACTGTAAGCGCTAATTTCCCTTTAGGTAGGTTATCTGTTTTAAACTGAACACTATATTCTCCAGATTTGAAACGATTTTTCTTAATGTCTATTACAATAAACTGAGTTGGATCTTTTCGATTTTTAACTTCTAGATATTTTAAATCAGAGTTTTTAGAAAGTAATTTTAAAAAGATTTTATCATTTTCTTGCTCGATTTTTAGCAATGTAGGGTGCATTCTTTTTTTATAATTTGTCCCTTTAAATGAATAATAATAGATATCATTTTTCTCATGAAGTGGTTTATCATCTTTTTTAAGATAAAATTTAACGAATTTTATAATCTCTTCTTTATTGCCTTTACGTATTAACTTTATTGCTTGTCGGTTTAATTCATCATCAACATAATCTAAAGGATTGAAATTTTCTTCTATCATATGAATAATATTTTGAAAAATAGGAAGTAATTCATCAATGTCACTAATAAATCGCTTCTTATAGAATTTAGCTTCTAAAATATCTTTATTAATAATACGGTATAGTAAATTAGGCATTAACTTATTATTTTTATACTTATCCATTAAATGTCTATAAGCTTCTCCTTGCCATTTCATTCGATTAATAATTGTTGAACTTTCTGATTTCACTAAAGAAACATTATCATCATATCGATTAGCGCAATAAACTACCTCTTGCGTCGTACTAATACGTCTCGTATTGAAAAATACTTCTGCAAAAAATTGTAAATCCTCTCCATAAATCATTTCTGGAAATTGTATATGATTCTTTTTAATTACGCTAGCTTTAATCATACGGCCAGCAGGCGCCAGATGATAAAACGACTTTCTAAAATATTTTAAATCTGTTTTCTTATATGCAATTTTAGATAAGGCAACTCCACTTCTAGCAATACGGTCACTATGCACATATTTAGTTAATCCAGTAGCATAATCTGTCTTATTTGTTTTTAAAAGTGTATATAGCTTTTCTAAAGCACCTTCAGGTAGCCAATCGTCTCCATCTATGAATATTATGTATTTTCCTTTACTTAAATCAATAGATAAATTACGTGGTTTTGCTGGAGTACCTGAATTTTCATCTAATTGAACAAACTTATAGTTAGCAAAACTATCCATTTTTTTAGCAACAATATCGTATGTTTGATCAGTAGAACAATCATCCACCACAATGACTTCAAAATCTTTCATATTCATTGTTTGTTTCAAAATACTATCCAATGTAGTATCAATAAATTTCTCTTTATTATATGTACTAATTAACACACTTACTTTGGGCCTATGATTGATTTCTTTACTCTTTACAATCTTCATTTCTATACTCCTTAAATCAATAATCAGTTTAATAATATAATGTATTTTTTAATAGTAATTACAATACAAACAATAATACATTATACATAATACAACAATTTTTTCTATATCTATTATTATAACAATACAACAATATAAT
>NZ_PPRD01000026.1 GCF_002902575.1 Staphylococcus croceilyticus
CTATTAGCCTTAAAATATGTTATAATATGACTTAAAGATTAATCGTTATTGAGCTTTATTTTAACTAGTAAAATGTATCTTTTTGTTTCTCATTTTCAGTTGAAAAAGCTAGCTAAAAATTATAAAATCATCAGTGAGTGATTAAAGCAGTAGAAAGTTTATTAAACCAATTTATTACATAATAAACTAAATGAACAGTTAAAAATAATTAAGTTCAAAATATAAATAAATAATCGTGAAAGTCCATTTTGCGATTATAATAAATTAGAATATATGGCTCTTGAAAACTATATTTCTCGAGCCATTTTCTAATTGAAAGTGAGGTGAACGAGTTGGAGCAATTTTATCAGTTAGGATGGACACTTGATTCAGCAGGTGGTGCATCGGGCGAAGCGTATATGGCCGAACAAGATGGGCAAAAATTATTCTTAAAGCGTAATTCAAATCCATTTATCGCAGCCTTATCAGCAGAAGGTATTGTACCGAAATTAGTTTGGACAAAGCGTATTGAAACGGGTGAAGTCGTTACTGCACAACATTGGAAGAATGGTCGCGAATTAGAACCTTCAGAAATGTATCAAACGCGAGTAGCGGAACTCTTGAAAAAGATACACGGTTCAAAACCATTATTGAATATGCTTAAACGTATGGAAATGGAACCTATTACGCCAACAATTATGCTAAATAAAATTAATGCTTCATTATCAAGAGAAGTGTTAACACATCATGTTGTACGTAAAGCCCTTACTTATTTAGAAGAGCACATTCCTAACTTAGATTCTCGTTTCTTCACGGTAGTTCATGGCGATGTTAATCATAACAATTGGTTGTTATCTGATCGTGATGAATTATTTTTAGTGGACTGGGAAGGCGCAATGATAGCAGATCCCGCTATCGACATTGGCATGTTGCTTTACAACTACGTTCCTGAATATAAATGGTCTCAATGGTTCAAAACCTATGGGGTAGAAGAAAGTATTGATTTAAATAAACGTATGAAATGGTACACTGTGATTCAATCTATTGGTATGGTGCAATGGTATGAAGAGCAAAAAAGATTCAAGGATATGAATACTTGGTTAAAATTTTTAAATGAAGTTATGAATAGTAACTTATTTATATAAGGAGATTTCATGTATGAGAGTTCGTTATAAACCATGGGCGGAAGATTATTTAAAAGATCATCCGGATTTAGTAGATATGGATGGTGCACACGCAGGTAAAATGACTGAATGGTTTGATAAGACACAACCTATTTACATTGAAATTGGTTCAGGTATGGGTCAATTTATTACTACATTGGCAGCAAAACATCCCGAAATTAATTTTGTGTCAATGGAACGCGAAAAAAGCGTAATGTACAAAGTATTAGATAAAGTTAAAGAGCTTGAACTCACTAATTTAAAAATGATTTGTAATGATGCAATCGAGTTGAATGAATATTTTAAAGATGGTGAAGTATCACGTATATATCTAAACTTTTCAGATCCATGGCCTAAGAAACGTCATGCGAAACGAAGACTCACTTATCATACTTTCCTAGCATTGTATGAACAAATTCTGAAGGACGACGGTGAAATTCATTTTAAAACAGACAATCGTGGATTGTTTGCATTTAGTTTAGAAAGCATGTCTCAATATGGTATGTACTTTACTAAATTGAACTTAAATCTTCATGATGAAGATGATGAGGATAACATCCTTACAGAATATGAAAAGAAATTCTCTGAAAAAGGCTCACGTATTTATCGTATGGAAGCTAAGTTTCATAAAAATAAATAATTTAACTATCGTATCGCACAGTTATTATAATTGTGCGATATTTTTTGTTTTCAATGATTGAAATTAGACTGAAATGGCTAAACATATAAGTAAAAATTGATGTTTAATATGTCTTTATGCAGAAGATATGAATATTTTATTTTCAAAAAGAGAAGGGGAAATGAAATATGAAATTAGGAAAATTCGATATTAATTATTTAAATGGTGGTACGACTAAGATGGATGGAGGCGCCATATTTGGCGTAGTGCCCAAACCATTATGGTCTAAAAAGTATGAAGTAAATGATAAAAACCAAGTACCTAATTTAACTTATCCGATATTAATAGAAACTGGAGATAAAAATATTCTAGTGGATGCTGGAATAGGTAACGGCAAATTAAGTGAAAAGCAACTGAGAAATTATGCCGTTGATTATGAAAGTAAGATAGATGAGGAGCTTAAGCATCATGGATTAAGCGCGGATGATATTGATATCGTGTTAATGACGCACATGCACTTTGATCATGCTACTGGTCTAACGGATGTTGAAGGAAATGCCATCTTCAAAAATGCTTTGCACTATATTCAACAAGATGAGTGGCACGAGTTTATTAGTCCGAATATTCGCAGTCAAGCAACTTATTGGGAGAAAAATCGTGGTACATATGAAGAGAATATGTTGTTGTTTGATAAAGAAATCGAAGTATATCCTGGCATAAAAATGATGCATACTGGTGGCCATAGTTATGGTCAATCCATTGTGATGATCGAAAGTGATGAAGGTAAAGCCGTGCATATGTCAGATATCTTTCCAACACATGCGCATAATAATCCTCTATGGGTTTGTGCTTACGATGATTATCCAATGCAATCTATTCGTGAAAAAGAGCGGTTAATTCCTTATTTTATCAGAAATGATTATTGGTTTTTATATTATCACGATAATAAATATTTCGCTGTTAAATATGAAAATGATGGAAAAACAATTAAAGAGAAAATTAAAAGATAAAATGATGCATAAGTTGGAATTAAGACAGGTTAAATTTTAAGAATATTAAAGCGTTCGCTTGTTTATATAAGAGTAGAGGCTGGGACATAAATAATATAATGATGCTATTTTGCAAATTCGCAGTAGCTGACTGAACTGAGAAGGCGCTTAAATCAAGCTTTTCTCAGTTCTAGTCAGGGGCCCCAGCACAGGGACTTTCGATGAGAAAGTCTACAAACAAAGCAAGCTGGGAGTGGGACGACGAATTCAAAAAGAATTCTGTCCCACTCCCTACTCATTTTATATGTGTAGTTTTTTTATAATTCTTCAATAGTTAAAATTTCGCCAGTGTAAGCATCTGCATAGAAGATATATTCTATAATTTTATTGTGCTTATCTTGCGTGATGCCACCTTGATAAATTAAGCGATTAGGATATTTATTATTGTCGACATATGCTTCGTGTAGAATGTATGAACCTCTTATATTCATGAAATAAGATTTCGCTTCGTCTAACACTTTACTTGGCTGTTTGACTTTTTTATTTTCAAAAAGATAATAAAACAAAATTGCTGTAGACACTCCAACTGTTAGGACTACAGGAATTGTGATGAATTTAATAGTTTGACGTGTCATAATTTCTTACCTCTCTTAATTAGTTCGTATCATTAGTTTACCATATTCAAAATGATATAATACATTTAAGGAGCGTGTTATGAAAATGCAAAACGACAATACATTGAAAAGAATTCAAACATTAACGGAACTGCATGGCGCGCCTGGCTTTGAAGACGACGTGCGTTCATATATGAAACAAGAAATGGAACCTTATGTAGATGAATTTATAACTAATCACATGGGTGGTTTCTATGGAATAAAGAAATCTAAAAAAGAAAATGCAAAACGCGTGATGATTGCTGCGCATATGGATGAAATTGGGTTTATGATTACGAATATTACGTCGAATGGAATGATTCAATTTACAAATCTTGGTGGCGTGGCTAACGATATATGGCAAGGTCAACGCTTGCAAGTTAAAAATAGAAATGGTGAACACATTATCGGGGTTGTTTCAAACATTCCAAAACATTTTAGAACAGGCAACGAAGCGGTGCCTGAGATTAAAGATTTAATGTTAGATATTGGTGCAGAAAGTGCAGAAGAAGTACGTGAACGTGGAATTGAAATAGGTGATACCATCGTACCTTATACTCCTTTTACTCAATTATCAGAGCATCGATTTAGTGCGAAAGCATGGGATAATCGATATGGTTGTCTCATTGCTATAGAGATATTAGAATTGTTAAAAGATGTCGAGTTGGATGTCGATTTATATGTTGGTGCCAATGTCCAAGAAGAAGTTGGTTTAAGAGGGGCAAAAGCAGCGACAGAAATGATTAAACCTGATGTTGCATTTGTAGTGGATTGTTCTCCGGCGAATGATATTAAAGGAGTACAACAGCTTTCAGGCGAATTAGGTGGAGGTACGCTCATCCGTATCAAAGATGGTACCATGATTCTTCAACCTAACTTTAAGAATTATTTATTAGGTTTAACAAATGAACATAACATTAATCATCAATACTATATTTCACCAGGTGGCACTGACGGGGGAGAAATCCATAAAGCAAATCAAGGTGTACCTACTGCTGTGATAGGCGTATGTGCAAGATATATTCATAGTACAGACGCAGTATTTGATATTAGAGATTATTATTCAGCACGTGAATTACTACAACAAGCTATTTTAAATTTAGATGATCAAACAATAAAACAATTACAATATCAAGATTAATACAAGGAGAGATATAATGATTAAATTAGAATCTGAACAACAATTTGAAGAATTGAAAAAAGAAAATACTGTCTTTGAATTTACTGCAGGATGGTGTCCAGACTGTCGAGTAATTGAACCAGATTTACCAAAACTTGAAGAAAAATATACAGATTTTAAATTTGTATCAGTAGATAGAGATGAATTTATCGATTTAGCTATTGAAAATGATATTATGGGTATTCCAAGCTTTTTAGTCTTCAAACAAGGTGAACTAGTAGGAAGCTATATTGGAAAAGAACGCAAATCAATTGAACAAATTGATGAATTTTTAAGTCAATACAAGTAATATTTCATAATAGCGAATTTGTACCTCATTTTAAGTGAGAAAATAGAATTCTATTTAAGTTATACTTTGATTTCTCTGTAATTAGGTGCTTATTTATTGTAAAATATTATAAGGTGCGAAATAGGAGTGTTAAGAATGAATGTCTTTCAAATGAGAGATAAAATTAAACAACGTTTGAGTAGCTTAGATGTCGACTTTAAGTTCGATCGCGAAGAAGAAACGTTACGTATTTATAGACAAGACAATCATAAAGGCGTCACAATTAAATTAAATGCGATTGTTGCCAAGTATGAAGAACAAAAAGAAAAAATTGTGGATGAAATCGTTTATTATGTCGAAGAAGCAATAGCCCAAATGGATGATGCTAGTCTTGATAAAATGCAAGATATTCAAATTATGCCAGTCATTCGTTCAGCGAGTTTCGATAAAAAAACGAAAGAAGGTCATCCGTTTATTATTGAAAAGCATACCGCAGAAACTAACATTTACTACGCACTGGATTTAGGTAAATCTTACCGTTTGATTGACGAAAGTATGCTAGAACAGTTAGGTTTAACAGAACAACAAGTCAAAGAAATGTCTTTATTTAATATTCGTAAATTACAAAATAAATATAAAACAGATGAAGTAAAAGGAAATATCTTTTATTTCGTGAATTCTAATGATGGATATGATGCAAGTCGTATTTTAAATACTAAATTTTTAGATGATATTTATAGTCAATGTGAAGGTGAAATGTTAGTAGCCGTTCCACACCAAGATGTACTTATTATTGCAGATATTCGCAATAAAACAGGGTATGATGTGATGGCACATTTAACTATGGAATTTTTCACTAAAGGATTAGTTCCTATCACATCATTATCTTTTGGTTATGAAAAAGGACATTTTGAACCTATATTTATTTTAGGTAAAAATAACAAACAAAAACGCGATCCAAACGTCATTCAACGCTTGGAAGCGAATCGTAAAAAGTTTAATAATAAAGATAAATAGAGGAGAGTTACAATGAATTTATTTTATAATAAAGATGGGGTAGGGGACGTAGCATTCCTACAAATTGAACCTACTAATGGCCCATTTGAATATGACAAACATGATGAGATCGTTGTTATCAAAGATGGAGATAAAGTAGTCGGTTTTAATATTTTTGGATTCTCTAACTACTTCAATATTCAAGAAAATGGTTATATCAAATTAACACCAGAATTACTTGACGCATTACAACAAGCAATCGATAAATCAAATGTTGATTATAAATTAGATGCAGATTTATCACCTAAATTTGTCGTAGGATATGTTGAAACTAAAGATAAACATCCTAATGCAGATAAATTAAGCATTTTAAAAGTTAATGTAGGAAATGAAGACTTACAAATCGTATGTGGTGCACCAAATGTAGAAGCAGGACAAAAAGTAGTAGTAGCTAAAGTAGGCGCTGTTATGCCAAGTGGTATGGTTATTAAAGACGCTGAATTACGTGGTGTTGCTTCAAGTGGCATGATATGTTCTATGAAAGAATTAAACTTACCAAATGCGCCTCAGGAAAAAGGTATCATGGTACTATCTGACGATTATGAAGTCGGTCAAGCATTTTTTGATTAAAAAAGGAAGGATGTGAGTGTATGAGTTGGTTTGATGAATTATTTGGTAATGATAATAATTCGAATGAAGAATTATTAAGACGTAAAAACAAACGTCGTCAGGACTCAAAAACACAAATGAATAATGATAATGCATTACTTCCTGAAAATGATGATATTTATGGCCGACCAAAAGGTAAGTTTCGTTTCCCGATAGATGTTGGTAGAGATACTGATGAAGCTGAAGATGCTATATATCAAGAAAATAGCAATGAAAATGAAAACTATCATACTGATGCTTCATACAATAACGAAGATTTATATGATTACGGTTCATATCATTATGATGACTTTAATCAAGTTGCTGAGCAAACTCAAGGTTATGACAGTGCTCAAGATACAAGAAGACGTCGTAGAAGAAAACATACGAATCATGATGATACGGGTGTTCCTTCAATTAAAGAAAGACCCTCACATAGACGTGAAAATGCTTCCGCTCAATCAGGTTCTAATCAAGTAAATTCTCAAAGAAGTAAATACTCTACTTCTCAACGAAATTCTAATGATCATGAGCGTGTGAAATTACAATCCGAGCGTTTTAAATCAAGTTATAATACACGTCCTCAAACTACATATCATAAGTCGAGCTTTAAAACTTCTGACGTGCCTTCTGCTATTTTTGGTACTAAAAAACGTCGTCCTATAAGAAATGGCGTGATACCACCTGTAGAAGATTCAGAGGATAATAAAGCTGATTCAACTAAAGGTTATGCGAATACTGCAGAACGTGTTTCTCATAATGAAGAAAAATCTCAAGAAACATTTTTAAAAAATAATAATATGAGTGCGTCAAAAGAAGAAAATAAACATTCTACTGTGAATGAAGCTTCTGATAATACAATGAGTAATACTGAAAGCAACCAGGCTAGCTCTTCGTATGAAAAAACACCTAATTATTCTCAAAAAGATAATACTATCAATATCGAAAATATTTATGCTTCACAAATTGTTGAAGAAATTAGAAAAGAAAGAGAACGTAAAGCACATCAAAAACGTAAGTTTAAAGAAGCTTTACAAAATAAACGTCAACAAACGAATAATGAAGATGATGATATTCAAAAAGCAATTGACGAAATGTATGTGCAACAAGCTAAGCAATATACAGGAGAAAGTTCACTGGACGATGCATCATTCGATGAAACTACAGAGCATTCATCCTTAGCAAATGAGAATGATAAAGATAGTGCAGTTGAAGCGGCATCTCATGATATGTCTCAAGTGTCTAAAGAAGATACTGATGACATGGAGCAGCAAGTTGAGGAGCTAAATGCATCATCATACAATTATGAGGAAATAGATTTAAACCAAGTTCCAAGCATTCAACAAGTGAAAGATGAAGATGTACAAGTTGAAAATGTCCAAGAAGATAAAAAACAAAATGAACCAGAGAAGGATTCAGTACAGCAGTTAGATGACTCTACTCAACTAATTTCTGAACAAGAACCAACATTGGTTGATAATGAAAGTGACGAGCATATTGATAACGCTTCAAACGAAGATGATAACGTTCATGATAATTTCGAAGATTATGAAGAGAAAAATTCTGGTGAAACTGATGAAACAACTATAGATGAGGCGAATTATCGTGAACTTGATAACGCTCATGATGAATCTCATGAAGCGCAAGAAGATAATTTAGCTGAAAAATCGACAGATACTTCTGTATCTCAAGATGATTCAAGCATGAGTGATCATCGCTCAAATTCATCTCAAACGCAACATGAAACGAACGATTTCGTTCAAAATGCGGTTGAATCAGACACGGAATATGCAACGAAACCTCATGAAGAATCAGATACGAAAGAAAATAGTGTGAGAGATTCATCTAGTGATGGTTATAACTCAGAGGACCGTTCTCAAGCAATAAAACGAGATATAGAAGACGATAACGTTTCGAATGTTGATGATACTGTAGCTAACAAAGCAACAACAGATGAGCATCAAAATAGTGATAAAAATCAGCTTGAGCAACCTAAAAAATCGCTTAAAGAGTCAATTAAGCCTGGTAGCAAGCCATTTAACGTAGTCATGACACCGTCAGACAAAAAACGTATGATGGATGCTTTCAAAAAGAAATCACATAAAGTATCAGTACCTGAATTGAAACCAGAAACGAAAGCTAAAAAAGAAGAAAACAATACTTTTTCTACAACGCTAAACAATGAAGGTAGAGTAGAAAAGTCAGACTCTAATGATAATCAAATCGATGAGCAACAGGCTGATAATCAGTCGAATAATGCAAATCAGGAAGAATTAAATCGTTCTCAGACAACATCTAGCAATCCTCAAGAAGTAGCTAGTGACCATAGTGTGGATAACACTACTGAAGCGTCATTTTCAACGGAAAGTCCTGCAAATCAAGAATCTACAGTTCAGAAAGAAAGTAATGCAGCAACTTCAAATGAAACAAGTGGAATTACTGAAGATAATAATCAAGCAAATTCTGCTCACTCTGAAGCATCTAAACCCGCTATTCGAAAAGGGCCAAACATTAAATTGCCAAGCCTAGATTTATTAGAGAACCCTGAAACGCATGAAATTGATGAAACTTGGATTGAAGAGAAAAAGCAAGAATTAAATGATGCGTTTTACTATTTCAATGTGCCTGCTGAAGTTCAAAATGTTACAGAAGGCCCAAGCGTTACTCGATTTGAATTAGCGGTAAAAAAAGGTGTTAAAGTTTCTAGAATTACCGCATTACAAGATGACATTAAAATGGCGTTAGCTGCAAAAGATATTAGAATTGAAGCACCTATTCCTGGCACAAGTTTAGTCGGTATTGAGGTACCTAACCAAAATCCAACTAAAGTTAACTTGAAATCCATTTTAGAAACAGAGGAATTTAAAAATGCTGAATCTAAATTGACTGTAGCAATGGGTAATCGCATTAATAACGATCCATTGCTTATGGATATTGCTAAGACGCCTCATGCGCTTATTGCGGGGGCTACAGGTTCAGGTAAGTCTGTTTGTATTAATAGTATCTTAATGTCACTACTGTATAAGAACCACCCTGAAGAGTTAAGGTTATTATTAATTGATCCGAAAATGGTGGAACTTGCTCCATATAATGATTTACCACATTTAGTGTCACCAGTTATCACTGACGTAAAAGCTGCGACACAGAGTTTAAAATGGGCAGTAGAAGAGATGGAACGACGCTACAAATTATTTGCACAATACCATGTTAGAAATATTACAGCTTTCAATAAAAAAGCGTCATATGAGCAAAGAATGCCAAAAATTGTTATTGTTATTGATGAGTTAGCTGATTTAATGATGATGGCACCACAAGAAGTTGAGCAATCTATCGCAAGAATTGCTCAGAAAGCACGTGCATGTGGTATCCATATGCTTGTCGCAACTCAAAGACCATCTGTGAATGTTATTACAGGATTAATTAAAGCTAACATTCCTACACGTATCGCGTTTATGGTGTCATCAAGCGTAGATTCACGTACTATTTTAGATAGTGGTGGCGCAGAACGATTGCTAGGTTATGGCGATATGCTTTATTTAGGTAGTGGTATGAATAAACCTATACGTGTCCAAGGTACATTTGTGTCAGATGATGAAATCGATGAAGTGGTTGATTTCATTAAAGCGCAAAGAGAGCCAAATTATTTATTTGAAGAAAAAGAATTATTGAAAAAAAATCAAACACAAGCTCAAGATGAACTATTTGATGATGTATGTGAATTCATGGTAAAAGAGGGACATATTTCTACTTCCTTAATTCAAAGACATTTTCAAATTGGATACAATCGTGCAGCTAGAATCGTAGACCAATTAGAACAGTTGAATTATATTTCTGGCGCTAATGGTTCTAAACCAAGAGATGTATATATTACAGAAGAAGATTTAAAGAAAGATTAATTTAAAAGGAGTTTTATGGTTATGACGCATTATCATTTTGTTGGTATTAAAGGCTCAGGAATGAGTTCTTTAGCACAAATCATGCATGATTTAGGACATGAAGTGCAAGGGTCAGATATTGAAAATTATGTATTTACAGAAGTAGCATTAAAAAATAAAGGAATTAAAATTCTTCCATTTAGTGCTGAAAACATTAAAGAAGGCATGGTAGTAATACAAGGTAATGCGTTTCCAGATACACATGAAGAAATCGTTAAAGCCCATGATTTAAAATTAGATGTTATTAAATATCATGACTTTTTAGGACAAGTAATTAGTCAATATACCTCTGTAGCGGTAACTGGTGCTCATGGTAAAACATCTACTACAGGTTTATTATCTCATGTAATGAATGGTGATAAAAAAACATCATTCTTAATTGGTGATGGTACTGGAATGGGATTACCTGCAAGTGATTATTTTGCATTTGAAGCATGTGAGTACCGTCGTCACTTCTTAAGTTATCACCCAGATTATGCCATTATGACTAATATTGATTTCGATCATCCAGATTATTTCAAAGGTATTGATGATGTGGCTGATGCTTTCCAAAATATGGCACGCAATGTTAAAAAAGCCATTATCGCTTGGGGAGACGATGAACATTTAAGAAAATTAGAAGCAGATGTTCCAATTTATTACTACGGTTTAAGTAAAAACGATGATGTTTATGCAGACAATATTCAAATTACTGATAAAGGAACGCAATTTGACGTTTATATCAATGGTGAATATTATGATCAATTCTTAACGCCTCAATATGGTGACCATAACATCCAAAATGCGCTTTCAGTTATTACTATTAGTTATTTAGAAAAAATGAACGTGAATAACATCAAAGAGGCATTAGAAACATTTGGTGGTGTAAAACGTCGCTTTAATGAAACAAATGTTGCTAAACAAGTATTAGTAGACGATTATGCTCACCATCCTAGAGAAATTAGTGCTACAATTGAAACAGCACGAAAAAAATATCCTAACAAAGAAATCGTAGCAGTATTTCAGCCACATACATTTTCAAGAACACAAGCTTTCTTAAATGAATTCGCTGAATCATTAAGTAAAGCTGACCATGTATTTTTATGTGAAATATTTGGTTCTATTCGAGAAAATACTGGAGAATTAACTATCCAAGATTTAATAAACCGTATTGACGGATCTGCATTAATCGATGAAAATAATATTGACGTATTAGAACAATTTAAAGATGCTGTTATTTTATTTATGGGTGCTGGAGACATTCAAAAGCTTCAACGTGCTTATGAAGAAAAAATTGGCATTACAAATGAATTTTAATATGTTTATATATAATTATGTTGGGTATTAATAATTAATGACTTTTATTTTAAAAGTAATTAGGAGGCGTTTTAAATGGATTGGATTTTACCAATTGCTGGAATTATCGCTGCAATTGCATTCTTAATTTTATGTATTGGAATTGTTGTAGTTTTAATTTCAGTTAAAAAGAATTTAGATCATGTGGCTAAAACACTAGATGGTGTTGAAGGTCAAGTTCAAGGTATCACTCGTGAATCAACTGACTTACTTCACAAAGCAAATCGCTTAACTGAAGATATTCAAGGTAAAGTTGAACGTTTAAACTCTGTTGTTGATGGCGTAAAAGGCATTGGCGACTCAGTTCAAACTTTAAATAGTTCAGTTGACCGTGTAACTAACTCAATTACACATAACATTTCTCAAAATGAAGATAAAATTTCTCAAGTAGTTCAATGGTCAAATGTTGCAATGGAAATTGCTGACAAATGGCAAAATAGACACTACCGTAGAGGAAGTGCAAACTACAGAGCAAACTCTGTAGCTAATGATGCAAACCATGCAAATCATTCAAATGAAAATTACACTACAAACGTTGAGAAAAACTTTTAATTAATATGATTCAATCAAATGCACTTAAATGAGGTTTGTACTTGTTTAAGTGCATTTCTTATAGGAGGAATTAGCATGAGTAAGAAATATAATCGCGATGCGTTTGAAAAACATAACTCAGGTAATGACTTACATGGCCAAGGTGCCAATCAACAAGATGATGCAGCGCAAACAAATGCGACAAAACATTATGATAGAGACGCATTTGAAACAAATAACACAGGCAACGACTTACATGGCCGAGGTGCTAATCAACAAGGTGATGTAGCACAAACAAACGCGACAAAACATTATGATAGAGACGCATTTGAAACAAACAACACAGGCAACGACTTACATGGCCGAGGTGCTAATCAACATCAAAACGCACAATATACAAATGCAACAAAACACTATGATAGAGATGCATTCGAAACTAATAATACTGGTAAAGACTTGCATAATAGAGGAAGAAATCAAAATAATCAGGTTACTTCAAATTCTCGTCATCAGTATACTTACAACACTAAAAATTCAAGAAAAGACTTTGTTGTAAGCTTTATTACAGGTGCTTTAATTGGTTCTGCTATTGGCTTATTAACTAAATCAAAAGCTCAAGATAAAATCGATCAAGCTAAAGCTAAAGAACAAGAGTTTAAAGATAACTATCATCAGATTAGACGTCAAGCTGAAGAAAATATTGAAAATGTAAAACAAAAAATTGATGACTTTAAAAATAGAAAAAATTTAAATATCACTTCAGATGAGTTAAAAGCACAACAAAATGCGATTAAAGCAGAAACATCAAATGATTTAGCAGACCAATCACCACAAGCACAAGAGATTCAAGATGCTAAAGTTGATGCTATGCGTAAAGAATCTCATCAAAGAAATAATGAAAGTAATAGCGCAGAGGAAATTGTTGCTCAACAAAATGCAATCAAAGCAGAAACATCAAGTGATTTAGCAGATCAATCACCACAAGCACAAGAAATCCAAGAAGCAAAAGCTGAAGCTAAATCAGATAAAACACAAGAAAACGCAAGTGCAACAGAATTAGCAGCACAACAAAATGCGATCAAAGCAGAGACTTCAAGTGATTTAGCAGATCAATCACCACAAGCACAAGAAATCCAAGAAGCGAAAGCCGAAGCTAAATCAGATAAAACACAAAATAATGCAAGTGCAACAGAATTAGCAGCACAACAAAATGCGATTAAAGCAGAGACTTCAAGTGATTTAGCAGATCAATCACCACAAGCACAAGAAATTCAAGAAGCAAAAGCCGAAGCTAAATCAGATAAAACACAAGAAAACGCAAGTGCAACAGAATTAACTGCACAACAAAACGCAATCAAAGCAGAAACATCAAATGATTTAGCAGATCAATCACCACAAGCACAAGAAATCCAAGAAGCAAAAGCCGAAGCTAAATCTAACGATAAAGTAACTGCTAAAGAACTTGCTGCACATCAAAGTGCTGTTAAAGAAGAGGCTGCTGAAAATAATTTATCTAGCCTTTCAGTTACAAACAAACAAGATATTAATCAATTATCTTCAGCTGAAAAATTAGCTAAAGCTGCTAACTCTAAAAAAGAAAAATTAGCTAATGACAAAAATGTAGCGAAAAAGACAAAAGAATTATTAGCTAAAGCACCTGTTGCTAAATCTAAGAATAATAAAATTCCTATGTTAGTAACTAAAAAATACAATAGAGATGAAGCACATTTAAAAAATAACCAAAGTCATGCTTCAGCTAAATTCGATAAAGGTGTTATTACGCACGATACAGATAAAAATGCTAACGGTTCAAAAAAACAACCAAATAAAAAGCAAAACAATAAAAAACAAAATAACAAAAAACAGAATAACAACAAACCAAATAATAAAAAACAAAATAATAAAACACCTAAACAACAACAAAGAAGTGAAAAAGCTAAAAGTAAAATAGATAAACGTACTTTTAATGATTAATTATTAAAGTATATTGCAAAAGAGTAATGCAAATTTAACTTGCATTACTCTTTTTATTCTTCAAAGGTATAATAAACTATATAAGTGTTAGACAATTCTAAAATTTTAGATAATTTATTTATCAATACGGTTGAACAACTGACATCTAATTGTTAGAATACTAATTAAATACTATTATTTTATCGCTTTAAAGTAATATATAAGTAAGGAATTTTATTGAGGTGAGTAAGAATGTCAACTAAGTTAGAACAATACAGAGAAGAGATCGTTTCGATTAACTATCAAATTTTAGAGTTATTATCTAAAAGAGGAGAATTAGCGAAAAAAATCGGTGAGGAAAAAATTAAGCAAGGAACAAAAGTATATGACCCTCAACGTGAAAAAGAAATGATTAATCAATTGATGGACCGTAACCAAGGACCTTTTGATGATAATGTGATCAAACAGTTATTTAAAGAAATCTTTAAAGCATCAACAGATTTACAAAAATCTGAAAATGAAAAACATTTATATGTTTCACGTAAATTAAAACCTGAGGATACTATAGTTAAATTTGATAATGGTGGTATTATAGGTGATGGCAATAAATCATTCGTTTTTGGTCCATGTTCAGTAGAATCTCAAGAACAAGTAGATGCAGTCGCAAAAGACTTACAAGCTAAAGGCGAAAAATTTATTAGAGGTGGCGCATTCAAACCTCGTACTTCTCCATATGACTTCCAAGGATTAGGTGTAGAAGGTCTTAAAATATTAAAAAATGTCAAAGATAAATTTGGTCTTAATGTAGTAAGTGAAATTGTTAATCCTGCTGATTTCGAAATTGCTGACGAATATTTAGATGTATTCCAAATTGGTGCACGTAATATGCAAAATTTCGAACTATTAAAAGAAGCAGGACGTACTAATAAACCAATCTTATTAAAACGAGGATTATCAGCTACAATTGAAGAGTTTACGTTTGCTGCTGAATATATAGCTTCACAAGGTAACAAAAATATTATCTTATGTGAACGTGGAATCCGCACATATGAGAAAGCAACACGTAATACACTTGATATCTCTGCAGTACCGATCTTAAAACAAGGTACACATTTACCTGTTATGGTTGACGTAACACATAGTACAGGACGTAAAGATATCATGTTACCTACGGCAAAAGCTGCTTTAGCAGTAGGGGCAGATGGTGTTATGGCAGAAGTTCATCCTGATCCATCAGTAGCGCTTAGCGATAGTGCACAACAAATGGATTTAAATGAATTCGATAAATTCTATAATGAATTAAAACCACTTGCTGAAATGTATAATTCTAAGCAACTTAAATAAAATTAAGTTATTAAAATAAAATATTTTAAATAGTTTAAGCTATTCATTTTACTAAGAAAAGTAAGTATTTTATAATATTACTTTCTGGTTAAGAATGAATAGCTTTATTTATTTTAAATCCGTATAAAAAATCTAGGCGGAAAAATATTAAAAATTTTTATGAAAAAAAGATTTATAAGAAACTATTAATATAGCGTAATAACTATTTTAATATTAAATTTTGACATAAATGTGAATAAATAAATAATTTATTTAACGTAAACCATTTTTATGATAAACTTTGAAAATGTAATGAAAACACGTTATAATAGTAAATAAAACGCTTACAAGGAGGATATTATGACAGTAACGATATATGATGTTGCGAGAGAAGCTCGAGTATCGATGGCGACCGTTTCACGCGTAGTAAATGGTAATCAAAATGTAAAACCTGAGACTCGTAAAAAGGTAAATGAGGTTATTAAACGCTTAAATTATAGACCAAACGCTGTTGCAAGAGGATTGGCTAGTAAACGTACGACAACTGTAGGCGTGATTATCCCAGATATCTCAAATATTTATTATTCACAATTAGCACGTGGTATTGAAGATATTGCCATTATGTATAAATACCACTCAATTATTTCTAATTCTGATAATGATCCTGAGAAAGAAAAAGAAATTTTTAACAATTTACTTAGTAAACAAGTAGATGGAATTATCTTCTTAGGAGGAACAATTTCAGAAGAAATTAAAGATTTAATTAATCAATCATCAGTTCCTGTAGTTGTTTCTGGTACAAATGGTAAAGATGATAATATTGCTTCAGTTAATATTGACTTTAAAGAAGCAGCGAAGGAAATCACTGAACACTTAATTGAGTCAGGCGCTAAAGATTTTGCTTTAGTTAGCGGAGATTATTCTAAAAAAGCACAAGAGGACGTACTTGCTGGCTTAAGAGAAGCACTTGAACAGAATGATCTTAAATTAAATGAAACGTTACAATTATCTGGTTCTGAAAGCTATAAAGATGGTATTAGAGTCTTTGATGAAATTAAAGATAATTTGCCTGATGCTATTTTATCAATTAGTGATGAACAAGCAATTGGTATTTTGCATAGTGCTTTAGATGCAGGTATAAAAGTTCCTGAAGACTTACAAATCGTTAGCTTTAATAATACACGTTTAGTTGAAATGGTAAGACCTAGATTATCAAGTATTATTCAACCTTTATATGATATTGGTGCAGTAGGCATGCGCTTACTAACTAAATATATGAATGAAGAAGAAATTGAAGAGCCTAATGTGGTTTTACCTCATCGAATTGAATATCGTGGTACAACGAAATAATTGCATATGATTGCGAGTTACGACAACGTAACTCGCAATTTTTTATGTAACCACATCATTTTAACTATACCAATCAATAATGCGTTGAGCACGTTCTAAGTTTTTTTCTGAAATTATTTTAGACCTCAGTACAGGTTGATAATCTCGATAATCTTCTGTCCATTGTTTCGCTAATTTAATTGGTGAATAGGTATTCCATTTTGTGAGCCACTTTTCAGGAAGAGGGCCGCTACGTATAGGCTCATTTATAAGGGCTAAAAATATATGACTCCAAGCACGTGGCACGACTTGCCAAATGTTATAACCACCGCCTCCAAACATGATAACTTTACCATTTGTATAATCATCAGTGAATTGTTTAATAATATAGGGGATTTCATATAATGTTTCTAAAGAACAACTAAGGTGCGTTAAAGGGTCTAAATAATGAATATCGACACCATGCACGCTCAAGATGATATCTGGTTTGAATGACTCAATCACGCTTTTAATAGTAGTTCTCAAGATATTTAAATAATTATCATGTTCAGTATAAGGTTCTAATGGCAAATTGACAGTATAGGCGAATCCTAAATCTTCGCCTCTTTCGGTATAATGTCCTGAACCAGGAAATAGAAATTTACCAGTCTCGTGAATGGAATAACACATGATGTCATTACTAGTATAAAAACTCCATTGCGTCCCATCTCCATGATGGGCATCCGTATCAATTATCATGACGCGTTGATGATAATGAGTAGCTAAATATTGAGCTGTTACTGCTACATCATTATAAATACAGAAACCATTAGCGCGTCCTGGTAAACTATGATGCAAACCACCACCTAAATGACAACCATTTTGCACGGTGCCATCCATGATACCGTCTGCTAAATTGAGTGCGCCACCCACGATTCTGGCACTATGTCGGTGCATATGTCTAAATTGAAATGTATCTTCAGTATTCAGGCCATATTTTTGAGCTTCAGTTTCACTTAATATGCCATGTGAGGCATGTTTAATCGCTTGAATGTAATCATACTGATGGACGAGAGCTAGTTCTTCTTCAGTCGCAATTCTAGGACGAATGATATGTTCTTTTGTTAAGACATTCATATTCTGAAGCAGTTCAGTTGTTAACTTTAACCTCATTTGGTTAAAAGGATGATCGTTATTGAAGCGGTAGTTTAGCAGTTCCTCTGAATAGACATAGCCTGTTTTATTTGTAGAAATCATTTAAGTCACACTCCTTTCACTTTTCTCTTTTTAGAAAAGAAAACGATTCTTATATCTTAAATCATCAAACGCTTGTTGTTGGTCAAGAGAAATTCTGCTACCTATTCTAGCCATTAAACAATTAGCAGGATGACTTGTAATTTCTGGATCATCCGTCGCAAAAACTTCTAAACCACCTTTAGCCATTAATTTCTGCATCATTTTTTTATAATCAAAAACGTTTAATTTAGCTTGAGCTAAATCCCAATGCCAGTAGTATTCTGTAGTTAACACGATATAATCTTCAAATTCATCTTGAGAAAGACTTTGAGAAATAAGTTCTCCTCCTATGTGATATTGTCTATAATCTTTATGGACTTCAATTGCACCTAATTCAATCAGATAAGGCAGATGACCTTCAGACCATCGTTCAAAGTCATCAGGATAATGATAGGTTACATAACCAATTATATGTTGATTTATTCTCGATATATAGATACGTCCTTCAGGTAATTGAGTGATTTCTAATAGTGCAGCAAATTGATCTTGAGAAGGGCGAAAGGCATTTAATGCTTCATCAAAAGTTAATTGTTTTAAATCTTCATACGCGATAGGACCTTCAACAACTATGTTGAAGTGATCAAATTTCATATGCTTAGTGATGTATGTTTTTTTATGTTTCATGTCTTTCACATCCATTTCACCTAATGATTAATCATATTATATAATTTTTAGTTTAATATACAACTTATAATGTAATAATTATCTAAAAATTTTTAATAACACAAAAATTGAGGTATAATACTTTTTAAGAAAGCGTTTTCACTATAACAAGGGGGAGTTTATGATGAAAATAGAAGTTTATGAAGCACAGAATGGTAACTATAATTTAAAAAAATATGAAGAAACATATGAGAATTTCAACTGGGATGAAGTAAAAAAAGCATTTTCATGGTATGAAACTGGAAAGATGAATATGGCGTATGAATGTATTGACCGTCATGTGGATGAAGGTAAGGGAGATAAAATTGCTCTAAATTACAGAGATGACCGTCGAAAAGAACAATATACATTTAAACAATTGAAAACATTATCTAATCAAGCGGCAAATGTATTAGTTGAGAAAGCAAATGTACAAAAAGGTGACCGAGTGTTTATCTTCATGCCTCGTACGCCTGAACTCTATTTTGCATTTCTAGGTATTTTAAAAATAGGCGCTATCGTTGGTCCGCTGTTTGAAGCTTTTATGGAAAAAGCAGTAATAGATCGTCTTGAGAATAGTGAAGCAAAGGTAGTTATTACGACAAATAGTTTATTAGGCAGAATTCCTAAAGAAAAATTGTCGCATCTTGAAACAATCATCGTCGTGGATGAAGATGTAGAAGAAGGCTACGTTGATTTTAACAAAGAACTTAAGCAAGCTAGTGAAGACTTTGATATTGAATGGTTACAAGAAGATGATGGTTTAATCTTGCATTACACTTCAGGTTCAACTGGTCAACCTAAAGGGGTATTACACGTTCAAAAGGCGATGTTATTACATTATATTTCTGGTAAATATGTATTAGATTTAAAAGAAGATGATATTTATTGGTGTACTGCCGATCCAGGATGGGTCACAGGTACTTCTTATGGTGTTTTCGCGCCATGGTTAAATGGCGTAACTAACTGTATTGCTGGGGGAAGATTCTCTCCAGAACAGTGGTATAGCATGATTGAAGAATTTAAAGTAACGATTTGGTATACTGCTCCAACTGCTTTAAGAATGTTAATGAGTGCAGGGGATGACATCGTTGAGAAATACAATTTATCATCTCTACGTTCAATTTTATCGGTTGGTGAACCACTAAATCCTGAAGTAATTAAATGGTCTAAAGAAGTTTATGATAAGAGAGTACTTGATACATGGTGGATGACAGAAACTGGAGGTCATATGATTGTTAATTATCCATCAATGGACGTCAAATTAGGTTCTATGGGTAAACCTTTACCTGGTATTGAAGCGGCTATCATTGATGACTCTGGAAAAGAGTTGCCACCAAACCGTATGGGTAATTTAGCAATCAAAAAAGGTTGGCCATCAATGATGTATGCGATTTGGAAAAATCCTGAAAAATATGAATCTTACTTCATTGGTGATTGGTATGTTTCAGGCGATTCAGCATATAAAGACGAAGATGGGTACTATTGGTTCCAAGGCCGAGTAGATGATGTCATTATGACAGCAGGGGAACGTGTCGGTCCATTCGAAGTAGAATCTAAATTGGTAGAACATGAAGCGGTAGCGGAAGCAGGTGTCATTGGTAAACCTGACCCAGTAAGAGGGGAAATCATTAAAGCATTTATTTCTTTAAGACAAGGGTATGAACCTTCTGACGAGCTTAAAGAAGAGATCCGTAAATTTGTTAAAGAAGGCTTATCAGGACATGCTGCGCCACGTGAAATTGAATTTAAAGATAAATTACCTAAAACACGTTCTGGTAAGATAATGAGACGTGTGCTTAAAGCATGGGAATTAAATTTAGATGCTGGTGATTTAAGTACAATGGAAGATTAATTTATTTCTGAAAATGAGAGCGTCCACTTTAATGTGGACGTTTTTACTTATTACTTTTAATTATTATATTTTTATTATGTAAACTTAATATAGCGATTATTTATTAAAATACTCAAAAATTCACAAACATTCAGTTAAATTTTACACAAATACTTGGAAACGCTATCAAAAATTCGACATCGCTTATATAGTTAGTTATTATTAATATGTAAGATTTAAAGAAACCTTCTTTCAAGCAAAGGTCTTCTTACATAAAAATATTTTAATTATCATAAGGGGTTGAAATAAGTTGGCACATTTATCAGATTTAGATATTGCTAATCAATCAGAATTAAAACCTATTGGAGAAATCGCTAAAAAAGCAGGGATTCCTGAATCTGCTTTAGAACAATATGGTCATTACAAAGCTAAGATTGATATCAATCAAATTAAACCTAAAGATAACAAAGGGAAAGTTGTATTAGTAACTGCAATGAGTCCTACTCCAGCTGGGGAAGGTAAATCAACAGTTACTGTAGGTTTATCTGATGCATTTAATGAGTTAAATAAAAACGTTATGGTTGCTTTACGTGAACCAGCGTTAGGACCAACTTTCGGTATTAAAGGTGGTGCCACTGGTGGTGGTTACGCACAAGTATTACCAATGGAAGACATTAACTTACACTTCAACGGAGACTTCCACGCAATTACAACAGCAAATAATGCTTTATCAGCATTCATCGATAACCATATCCACCAAGGTAACGATCTAGGTATCGACGTTCGTCGTATTGAATGGAAACGTGTTTTAGATATGAACGACCGTGCATTACGTCACGTGAATGTTGGTTTAGGTGGACCTACTAATGGTGTACCTCGTGAAGATGGTTACAACATTACAGTTGCATCTGAAATTATGGCTATTTTATGTTTAGCTCGTAATATCAAAGACTTAAAAGAAAAAATTAGCCGCATTACAATTGGTTACACTCGTGAACGTAAACCAATTACAGTAGCAGACCTTAAAGTTGAAGGCGCTTTAGCAATGATCTTAAAAGACGCTATCAAACCAAACTTAGTTCAAACAATCGAAGGTACTCCTGCATTAGTACACGGTGGACCATTCGCTAACATCGCTCATGGTTGTAACTCAATCTTAGCTACAGAAACTGCACGTGACTTAGCTGACATTGTAGTTACAGAAGCAGGTTTCGGTTCAGACTTAGGTGCTGAAAAATTCATCGACATTAAAGCTCGTGAAGCAGGTTTTGAACCATCAGCAGTCGTATTAGTTGCGACAGTTCGTGCGCTTAAAATGCATGGCGGCGTAGCTAAAGATGACTTAAAAGAAGAAAACGTAGAAGCGCTTAAAGCTGGTATCGTTAACTTAGAACGTCACGTAAACAACATCCGTAAATTCGGTGTAGAACCAGTTATCGCATTAAACGCGTTCATCCACGATACTGATGCAGAAACTGAAGCAGTAAAAGCTTGGGCTAAAGAAAACAACGTACGTATCGCTTTAACTGAAGTTTGGGAAAAAGGCGGTAAAGGCGGCGTTGAGCTTGCTAACCAAGTACTTGAAGTTATCGAACAACCTAATGAATTCAAATTCTTATATGATTTAGATCAATCATTAGAAGAAAAAATCGAAACAATCGTTAAAGACATCTACGGTGGTTCTTCAGTTACATTTAGTAAAAAAGCTAAAAAACAATTAAAAGAATTCACTGACAACGGTTGGGGCAAATATCCAATCTGTATGGCTAAAACGCAATATTCATTCAGTGACGACGCAACTGCATTAGGTGCGCCAACTGACTTCGATATTACAATCAGAGAATTAGAAGCTAAAACAGGTGCTGGATTCATCGTTGCATTAACTGGTGCAATCATGACTATGCCTGGTTTACCTAAGAAACCAGCTGCATTAAACATGGACGTTACAGAGGACGGACATGCAGTAGGTTTATTCTAATTATAAATTGATGATTAACACAGAGTGGTAGAGGTTATCTCTACTGCTCTTTTTTCTTTTTGAAAAGGCAGAACCCTATACGCTAACGAGCTTAAGCTGACGTTTGCTTCGTACTATGCAAGTTAGGATTAGTAAGCAAATGTTGATAAATATTATACTTCTTAGCGTGCATGTACTCTTCTCTACTAATTACACCTTCAACTAACATTCTCTTTAATACGTAATGTTGTCTATGAATACTGATTTCAACTTCACTAGGAGGTTTTAAACTACCATCTGTATTATAAGGAGTATACAGATATGGACTTTGTAATAGACCAACTAAATAAGCAGACTGAGCAATATTTAATTCAAAAGGTGGCACACCAAATAAACTGTATGATGCTGAAGCAATACCAGTAATGTTAGACCCTTCATAATCACGACCGAAAGGTACAATATTTAAATATGTATAAATAATCTCATTTTTAGATAAAACCTTTTCAAGACGCATCGCTAAAATAATTTCATTGGCTTTACGACTATACGTTTTTTTATTAGTAAGCACTTGATTTTTCACTAATTGTTGAGTAATCGTACTTCCGCCTGTACTTTGTTTTAAATTAAACACATCTTGTACCATAGCGCGTACTAATGCTTTAGGTAAGACACCACTGTGTCTATAGAATAAAGTATCTTCTGACGTAGTTAATGCTTTGATTACGTTAGGACTGACATGGGCAGGACCTACGATTAAAGAGTTTTGAGAACGATCATATTCTTGTAAAATATTTTTATTATCATGATTTAAGAGATCGTCACCAGCAAAGTGAAGTACTCTTTGTTTTAATTCTGCATCACTAATTTGAGAGGCTTCATGTGTTAAGTGATGAAAATACAATACAGTACCAATGAAACCAATAACAGCACATAATAAAGCGACACTAAATAAGCCTACGCAAATATGCTTTAATTTTTTATAGGATTTTTCAAAAGTATTTAATTTTTCACCTCTATAGGCTTGAGTTAATCGTACTTTCATCTTGAACCTCCTAAAATTTAAATATAGTATAACATATTCATGAAGTTGACTTTTAAACCTCTCTTACCTATAATTAAAAGCAATTCAATATATATTGGATAAGAGGAGAAGTAGTATTTTAGTAAGATTTTAAGAGAGTTAGTGGGTGCTGCGAACTAACACTTACTTTTGTATGAATACACCTTATTATGAATTATCCTACGTTTTATTAATGAACGTATCATTAAAAGAGTGAACAGCTATACTTTCATACCATTTATAAAGTGTTATTGAAGTATTAGTGTTGTTTAAGTATGGTGGTAACGTGCAATCAAGCGCCCTTACATTTTTAATAATGTAGGGGCGTTTTTATTTTTGAAAAATGCTAAATCTTTATTCAATATTGAAATCATAATTAGAGGAGGACGTCATCGTGACAAATGCATTAATTGAAGAATTACAGTGGAGAGGGTTAATTTACCAACAAACTGATGAACAAGGTATTGAAGAACTTTTAAATAAAGAGCAAGTAACGTTATATTGTGGTGCAGACCCAACAGCAGATAGCTTGCATATTGGTCATTTACTACCATTCATGACTTTACGTCGCTTCCAAGAACACGGACACCGTCCAATTGTATTAATTGGTGGAGGAACAGGTATGATTGGCGACCCTTCTGGTAAATCAGAAGAACGTGTGCTACAAACTGAAGAACAAGTTGAAGTGAATGTTCAAGGTTTAAGCAAACAAATGCACAAATTATTTGAATTTGGCACTGAAAAAGGCGCAGTTTTAGTTAATAACAAAGATTGGTTAAGTCAAATTTCATTAATCGGCTTCTTACGTGATTATGGTAAACATGTAGGGGTTAACTATATGTTAGGTAAAGATTCAATTCAATCACGTTTAGAAAATGGTATTTCATACACAGAATTCACTTACACTATTTTACAAGCGATTGACTTTGGTCATTTAAATCGTGAATTAAATTGTAAAATCCAAGTAGGTGGATCAGACCAATGGGGTAACATTACAAGCGGTATTGAATTAATGCGTCGTATGTATGGTCAAACAGAAGCATATGGTTTAACAATTCCATTAGTAACTAAATCTGACGGTAAAAAATTCGGTAAATCAGAATCAGGTGCTGTGTGGTTAGATGCAGAAAAAACAAGTCCTTATGAATTCTACCAATTCTGGATTAACCAATCTGACGAAGATGTTATCAAATTCTTAAAATATTTTACATTCCTAGATAAAGAAGAGATTGAGCGTTTAGAACAATCTAGAGATGAAGCACCTCATTTACGTGAAGCTCAAAAAGCTTTAGCTGAAAATGTAACTAAATTCATCCACGGTCAAGAAGCGTTAGACGACGCAATTCGTATTTCTCAAGCTTTATTTAGTGGTGATTTAAAATCATTATCAGGCAAAGAATTAAAAGAAGGTTTCAAAGATGTACCACAAGTTGAATTATCAGCTGACACTACAAATATCATCGAAGCCTTAATTGAAACTGGCATTGCTTCATCTAAACGCCAAGCACGTGAAGATGTTAATAATGGTGCCATTTATATTAATGGTGAAAGACAACAATCTGTTGATTACGAATTAGGCAGTGAAGATAAAATTGACGATGAATTTACAATTATCCGTCGTGGTAAGAAAAAATACTTCATGGTAAATTATAAATAAATATAATTTCATTTAAACTTAGTCACTTAGAAGTGTTTATCTCCTAAGTGACTTTATTTTTTACTGAAAAATTGGACACATGTAAGCTATAATATGTATATTATTAATTTTCCAAAAAGAGTGATATAAAATGCATAAAAATAAAGAAGAAATCTTAATGAACAGCTTTAGAGATTTATTCAATAAAATAGGTTGGTTAAATAAAGATAAAATGGAACACGCATTAAAAGGTTATAAATCGAGCGAAGTTCATTGTATCGAAGCGATTAAAGAACATTCCCAACCTAACGTGCGTTATTTAGCTGATACGTTATATATGACACGTGGCGCAATTAGTAAACTTACTAAGCGCTTACAACAAAAAGGCTTAATTGCAAACTACCGAAATCCAAATAACAAAAAAGAAATTTATTTTAAATTAACGGATGAAGGTGAACACGTTTATCGAATTCATTCAGAGTTACATCAAGAATTCCAACAAAGAGATGAAAAAGTCTTTGAAACAATGACAAATGAAGAATTTGAAAATATGATGGCTTTTATTCGCCGATATAATCAACACTTGGATGAAGAAATTATTAAACAAAATCGTAGGCCATAAAGAAGAAATTGTCTAATTGAGATTAAGAAAAAATTTTCTCCTCATATTGTTGACAAGGAAACAAAAAGAGCGTATATTTTTGTTGACATAGAAACAATATTAAAGGAGAGAATTCATGTCTAATCAAGAGACGAATCAAATTTCCAAAGAGACAATGACTGCCACATGGCCCATTGCTTTAGGTGCCATTGCACCAATGCTTGATTCAACGATGATCAATATTGCAATTAAACGACTTAATCAAACTTTCAATACAACTTTAGATACTGTGCAATGGGGGATAACAAGCTATATCTTAGCGTTAGCCATGATTATTCCTGTGGCAGGGTGGTTGATTAACCAATTTAATGGCAAGCGTGTATTTATTGGCGCTTCATTATTATTTGGATTAACCTCTGTCTTAGCCGGTATAAGTTGGAATGTCGAAAGTTTTATTATATTCCGTATCATTCAAGGCCTAAGTGCTGGCGTTATCACCACATTGATGTTTACGTTATTAATTAAAACAACTGGCCAAGAACATATTGGTAAAGTCATGGCTGTAGTAAGCACGCCAATGATATTTGGGCCGATTTTAGGACCCGTGCTTGGTGGATTCATCGTCCGCTTCGCTTCCTGGCGCTGGATGTTCTTTATTAATATCGTCGTCGTTATTATCGCCGTAGCGCTCCAGATGAAATATTTACCAGATTTCAAACCTTTTAATAAAGCTAAATCTATGGATTTCATCGGTATTATCCTTTTAGCTTTAATTAGCTTAGTATTTATTTATGGCCTGACTAAGGCAGCAGATTATCACAGTTTCTTTAATTCTGTGACATTAATTTATATCATTATCGGCGTAGTATTAATGATAGGCTATTATTTCTATAATCATCATAAAAATAATGACACTATTTTACCTTTATCTATTTTCAGAAAAAGAAATTATAGTGCCTCATTTATTGGATTATTTCTATCAAATATAGGAATTATGGGGTCGATGGTCATTATTCCGCTTTATTTCCAGACATTTAAACATTATACAGCAATTGAAGCGGCTTTAGCTTTAATTCCGCAAGGTTTAGGTATGTTGATTACGCGACCTTATATTGGTAAAGCCATTGATAATTATGGCGCGAAATGGGTCGTAATTATTAGCGTCATTATCGCTATGTTTGGCTCAGTGCCTTTATTATTTATCACGCAACATACAAGCATTATTTGGCTCTCAGTGATTTTATTTATCAGAGGCTGTAGTGTAGGTGGCATTAACCTAGGTATGACAACGGATGCCTATATGGGTCTTGGCGAAGAAGAAATCGCTGAAGCAGGCGTGGGTATTAATATGATTGAAAATGTGGGCGCAAGCTTCGGTACTGCCTTTATTGCTACAACACTAGCGATGGTATTAAATCGCCTTGGTAATTCAATGATGCATAGTATTATGGCTTACCATGCCGGTTTCTTAGTATCAGTAGTTACATTGCTTATCATAATTATTCCAGCGTTATTCTTAACTCATAAGAATCAACCAACTGCATAAAATAAAACACACATTTCGCTAACATACGATTCATGTATTACTAGCAAAATGTGTGTTTTTTAATATATTTAATTATCTAATAAATTGACTATTATTTTCAGATTCTGAAGATGATGATTCAGATGCTGTTGATTTTTGACTTTTTAGTGTGACAGTTACTTCTGTTGACTTGCCATCGCGAATAACCGTTAATTTAGCAGTTTCGCCAGGTTTTTTATTTTGATATAAATAAGTTCTTAAATCTGTATCTTCTTTAACTTCTTTACCATCAATTTTTGTGATAATGTCTCCAACTTTTAAATCACTGCCGTGGCTCACTTTGGCTACATAGATACCATCATCACGATCAGTTTTTAATTCTTTTTTATAAGAATCAGGAATATCACTTAAATTTAATAATCCAATACCAATAGAAGGACGTTCGATTTTACCATTCTTAACAAGTTGTTCAATTGTAACTTTAACTTCATTACTAGGGATAGCAAAGCCAATACCTTCTACTTGTTCGGCAGCAATTTTCATAGAGTTAATACCAACTAAGTTACCGTTCACATCTACTAATGCACCGCCTGAGTTACCTGGGTTAATCGCTGCATCCGTTTGTAATACGTTGACTTTAGTACCACCAGAAGTTGTGCTAGATTCGATTGTACGCTCATTAGCAGAAATAATACCTGAAGTTACTGAGTTAGCAAATTCTAAGCCAAGTGGATTACCCATAGCAAATACGCTATCACCAGTTTGAACTTTAGAAGAGTTTGCGAATTTCATTGATTTAATGCCGCCAACTTTATCAATTTTTAATACTGCAATATCAGACACAGCATCTTTACCGATCAATTTCGCTTCAACTTGTTTACCACTATGTAATTGAACTTTAATTTCTGACGCGCCACTAATAACGTGATTATTCGTCACGATGTAAGCTGAATTATCATTAATTTGATAAATAACACCAGAACCGACACCCGCTTCTTGCGCTTTCGTAGATTTACCTTCTAATAAATCGTTTAAACTCGTCGCTTTTTGCATATTTATGACACCCACAATAGCAGGAGACACGTCTTTAATCATAGCGTTGACTGATTTATATTTTTCACTCTTACCATCAAGTACATTGCCACCTTTACTATTGCTCACTTCTTGAACTTGACTACCATTATCGTTGAAACCGCTATTACCCATAAGCTTACTTACGCCTAAGACAAGCAATGCGCCAATAATACCTGCAATTAAAGCAACCAAGATAGTTTTAAACCATGGAAATTTTGGTTTTCTAGGTTGTGAATAATAATTTGCATTTTCCGAATAATTATCTTGATTATAATTTGACATATTAAACCTCCATTTTAATCTAGTCGATATCTCAATTATGCTTATTTTTTTGAAAATTTGCCAGTAAACCACTATCAGACTTTAGATGTATCTTTGTGAAATGTTGTTCAAAAATAAGTATAATGATAAAATCTTAAAGTGTATAAAAAAGAAGCAGGTGACAAAATGTATAAAATCATTAGTAGAATTTTAGATGTTTTCTTAGTAAAAATGGCTAAGTCTTTATTCGTTTTAGGAAAAGAAAACATTCCAAAAGATAATAAATATGTCGTAACATGTACCCATGAAAGTTATAATGAAGTCATAATGTTAGGGGTTGCACTTGTACCTAATGAAATTCATTATATGGCTAAAAAAGAATTATTTAGTAATAAATGGGGCGGTAAGTTCTTAACTTCATTAAATGCGTTTCCAGTAGACCGTGAAAATCCTGGTCCAAGTACGTTAAAACGCCCAGTTAATCTATTAAAAGAAAACAAAACAGTAGGGATCTTCCCAACAGGGCATCGTACATCTGTAGAAGGTGCGCCTTTAAAACGCGGTGCCTCAACAATTGCAATGTTAGGTAAAGCGCCAATTTTACCAGCTGCATATGTAGGTCCTACAAAATTACATGGCTTAATTACAGGACAAGCCTTAATTAAATTTGGTAAACCAATTTACCAATCAGATATTCCTAAAGACTTAAAACGCAATGAAAAAATCGACTTTTTAACTAAAGAGATTGAAAAACGTACTTCAGAACTTCAAAAGGAATTACATCAAATTCAAAACAAATTAAAAGAAAAATAAGATGATTTTAGATAGAGATTGAGACGATTCACGTTCTCAATCTTTATTTTTATGTCATAATATAGTGATTAAAAGGTGCATATTACATATAAATATAAACAATGGGTGAATAGATAATGGATTATAGAAAAAGTATGGAAGCAAACGATCAATATATTAAAGATACATATAGTGATACTACCATTTTTTATAAAACTGAATGTGATTTTTACTATAGCTACAATGACTTTGGACAGAGTATTTATAGTTCATTTTATCTTGGGCTGAATGACTTATTTATAGTTAATCTCGCTAATCACTTAACACTGCACATACCTTTTTCAAGTATTAATGAAGTGAACTTCGATGGGGAAGAAAGAGATAGATGCTTAAGACTTAATTTTACGAATAATGGGGAAGAATATACGCATTTCTTGATTTTCAAAACTTTGAATGAAGCAACAGAAATTCTAGATATTTTAGAAAATGGTAGCCAATATGAGGAACCAGTTGAAACTTCAATTAATAGTGAGGAGAATCATCGTCTTGAATTACACCCATTGAACAGCCGCTCAATGGAAAAGGAAATTAACGGTAAGAAAATTATGCACCTGGATGGCTTAGCGCTAAATCATCCTAATGCTTACAAACATTCTCAAGAAGAAATTGCCTCTTTATTTGAAAATAGAGAAGTTTTAAAAATTATTCTAAAATCAAGCAAATCTAAGAATTTTAAAAAAGTGATTGCACTTATGCAACAGTTCGCATCATTTACATATATAGATGGGCGATTTAGCATAGAAGTAACCAATGATATGGAATATCTTGAAC
>NZ_PPRD01000027.1 GCF_002902575.1 Staphylococcus croceilyticus
TCTGAAATAGTAGATAAACATTGTGTGATTTCAAACAATACAAAAAAAGTAATCTTAGACAAAAGTGTTCAAGACCGTTCGGTCAAATCTATTAGTGAAAGTACCAATACCTCATTCCATACGGTGACGCGTATTATTAATGAAGCAGCTAAAGAGATAGCTCAGACACCATTCAAATCCTTGCCAGAGCATATTATGATTGATGAGCTTAAAACAGTAAATGGCCAGATGAGTATGGTGTACTGTGATGGCTTAACGCATCAGTTTGGGGATATCATTGAAAGTCGTAAAAAACGATTTGTTCTTGACTACTTTTATCATTTTTCTTTAGAAGAACGAAAAAAAGTTAAAACAGTTTCAATTGATATGTTTGAAGCATATATTTATATGATTCAAGAGTTATTCCCTAATGCACGCATCGTTATTGATCGTTTTCACATTGTTCAATC
>NZ_PPRD01000028.1 GCF_002902575.1 Staphylococcus croceilyticus
TATAAGAACAGCGATTATAGCACCAAATGTCATTAAGAAACCCCCTTTCATAATAGCAATTAAAATTATACCAAAAAATTTAGTTATTTTAATATTTAATTTATAAAAAAATGTGAATTCCATTTAATTGAAATTCACATTTTTTGTTAATTAATGTTATTTAATGAGTTGTAAACTAAATGGCACGACATAATCTTCGCCTTTGTTCATGGCGATAATGCCTAAAATACAATAGATCAAGCTTGCGATGACAACAACAAATAATGCTAAGTAACCGATTAATACAATTATTAAGATATAACTAGCGATACCATAAATTGCATAACTAATAGCGTAATTAAAATAATTCTTGCCTTGTTGGTTAATATACTCAGATTCCTCTTTTTTCATTAACCAAATCACTAATGGACCGATAAAACTTGTGAATAAAGATAGAATCCATATCAACATTGCCATGTTTCTATCGTTCTGTGACACTTCGCCAAATGCATGAGGATTTTTAGATTGGTTTTGTAAATTCATTATTCAATTCCCAACTTTCTACGTGTTTTGAACTTCTTGACCTTAGTATATCCAAAAGGCGCGACAATTTTTGTCGTTTTTTATAAACATGCATCTTACATTTTTTAAAGAGTTATAGTTTAATTAAATAGAATTATTGAAGAACGCTTTTTGAAAAAATAAAGGGGAGATACCATGGCAAAAGCGACGGATATGCTTGATTTATATTTTAGATTCATGTCAGGCGAACGCTTCACTAAAGTACAAATTGGAGAAATCATTGGCAAGAAATCAGAACGCACAGTGCAACGTTACATTGCGAGTCTGAATGACTTTTTTGATACGAAACAAGAAACAGAACATTTAAGAATTGTCATGAACCATACTGATCGTAAATATGAAATGACACGCTTGGATAATGAAACATTTGATGCTACACAAATCTTAGCAATTTTAAAAATACTGATTTCAACAAGAGGATTATCTGAAGAGGAAATACATCTTATTATTAATAACTTAACGAACCATATTACAGAAGAGAATCAACGCATTATTGAAAAAGCGATTCAATCTGAATTAGTTCATTATGAACCTATGAACCATGGTGAGCCATTATTAAATAAAATATGGGATATTAACTTACTAATTCAACAAAATAAAACAATTAAGTTCGAATATTTCAATGCGATGAACCAAGGACGTCTTCATACCATTAAACCAATGTACATTACATTCTCTGAACTTTATTTTTATTTAGTAGGTGTAAACGATAAAGAACAGGTTCTCATTTTCAGAATAGATCGTATTCAGGAATACACGAAAGTTGAAAATAAATTTAAGGAACCTAACTCACCTTACTTTAGAGAGGGCGCTCTGAAGCAACGCATTTACTTTATGTATGGCGGTGAATGGAAGAAAGTTAGATTTGAATTTAACGGAGGCATTATTGAATCAGTGTTAGATAGATTTCCAACTGCGCGTTTATTGAAAAAGGACTACGCTAACAATCGTTTTGAAGTTGAAATCGAGGTTATAGGCGACGGTATCCTAATGTGGCTATTGTCACAAGGCGCAAGAGTGAAAGTATTATCGCCTAATAGTTTAAAAGAAAAACATATCGCTGAAGTGAAAAAGATGATGGCTAACTATGAGTAGACAAAATTTGTCTATGCAGTGGGTTATTATATGTAACAAATAAGTCGAGCGGAGGCGTTCCTATGATTAAATTAGATAACGCAACTAAGAAGATAGCGATTAAAGCTTTATTAAAACCTCAGTTTTTACGAAGTCCCGAAGAACATGCTTTGGCTGCGATGTATAGTCGTTCTATATGGATAAAAAAATATAAAGGTAAAAAGTATTTAATATAGATTATATACGTATTGATAAATAAATTGTAATAACTATGGTTATTTTTTGAGATAATAAGTCTTAAGGATGATTTCAAATGGGCGAATACTTTCTATATTAATTAATGAAGATATGGATGTGTATGACATTTAATTTACGGCTATCGTCCAAAATTAATTATTGATTGTAGAAGGGAAATGTTTAATTTGAGAAAGACAGATGCACGCAATTCCTCGTTTTTGAAGAAGTGGGCGGTCTTGGTAGTCAGTGTATTAGTAATAGTTTTAGTGGTTGGCCTTTTCCATAAGCCAGCGGAAGCGACAGAGGATAGTCATCAAGGCGTACCACATAACAAGGAGGCGAAGCACAAGTTACCTCATCCTCTCAATCATGAGAATGAGAAGGGGAAAGAGTCGAATATTAATTTGGAGCCTGCTACGCCGATTATACCAGAGGTTCCGCATAAAGATCACTTTCGTTCGATGACGCAACTCTTTGCGAATAGTAAGGAAGGTGTCGATTGGAAGAAGGAAATTAAGAAAACAAGCAGTGACGTCATCATTGTTGCGCCTCATGGAGGTAATATCGAAAAAGGTACAACCGAATTAACAAAAATGGTGGCGAATCATAATCATTATAACTATTATTCGTTCACAGTATTAAATCGCCAGAATCCCGAAAAGTTTCATGTGACTTCTTCACATTATAATGATCCGACATTACTTAATATGGTGAAATCAAAAGACTTTGCTGTATCAATTCATGGTGCAAAAGGGGATAAACCGGTCATTTATTTAGGCGGTTTAGATACCGAATTAAAAGAAGCGATTAAACAACAATTGTTGAAAAAGCATTTTACAGTGAAAATTGCCCCGTCTTATTTGGGCGGCGATTTGAAACAAAATTTTGTAAATCGCGATTTTAAAGATAAAGGCGTGCAATTAGAACTGACGACTGCGTTCAGAAAGTCACTTTTTATTAATGAAAATATGTCACCTAAATCTAGAGCAAATAAGAAGAACTGGTCACCAGTGATGTATAAATTCTCAGATGCATTAGACAAAGCAATTAAGAAAGTGGACGATTCAGGTAAAGATGGATAATATAGAAGACTACCGGCATGGTAGTCTTTTTTGAATTAGTTAAGAAATTTATAATCTTTTTTCTACTTTAAAATAGATGATAAATAAATACCATATTGTAATAATAGTCTCAATGATTAGTAAAATATAAAATAGATTATTTCTATGAGAAATTCCAGTTATAATTTCAAGTATTAGAGCTAAAATTCCACTCACAATGACTATAGGTAAGTATTTTAAAGTGTATTCAGAGAATAATTTTTGAGCTTTTCTCCAATTTTCATCGTTTTTAAATGCTTTTTTAGTACGATATCCATATAATAAATTTTTTTCTTTTGGTGGAGAATGTTTGAAGATATATCCAAAAATCCCCATTATAATGCATAGGGGCAATAATAACATTATGTAAACTCCCTTTAATTACCGATTTTTTCTAATTATAACATTACTTATTATCTCTTCATTGATATTGAATTGAATATAAATTAGAGGTATTTTAAAATTAATAAATAGTATTATATGAGTAAACTTTTAAATATTGTTCTGAATATAAAAGAGGCTGTATTTCCATTTCATCAAGAAAGAGGCGTTTTCAATTGTTCAAGTATTACTTTAGTTGCATTGCTCTTTTTATAATTTTTGTGGTAATAGGCGGGATGGCATTAGCTACAGATACTAGTGAGAAAGCATCGGTTGTGGCGGTCGGGGACAACCTCATTCATCCTGTCGTGTATAATGATGCACAACGACAAGATGGTTCTTTTGATTTTACTCCGATGTATCAACACATTAAGAAGGACATTCAACAACCTGATTTAGCTTTTGTGAATCAAGAGTCACCACTTGGTGGAGATGATCGACCATTTTCAGGATTTAAGCAGTTTAATACGCCAAGTCGAATTGCCCATGATGTTGTGAATACTGGCTTTGATATAATTAACGCTGCGAATAATCATGTGCTCGATCAAGGTGATGAGGGCGTTCATAATAATATTCAAACTTGGAAGCATTATAAAAATAAGGCATTGTTCACTGGCGTTTTTGATTCGGAAAAGGAAGCACAAGGTATACATACGATTACATCTAATGGTATTAAAGTGAGTGTGCTAAGTTACACATACGGTACGAATGATATGACTTCAAAATACCCTTATACAGTTAAAATGTTTGATGAACAAACGATTAAACGTGATATACGCAAAGCTAAGAAAGAAAGCGATGTTGTAATGGTATCAGCACATTGGGGCAACGAGAATCACCTACAACCAAACAAAACACAGCAAAAGTATGCGCAACTCTTCGCTAATGAAGGTGTTGATGTCGTGATAGGTACACATCCCCACGTGATACAACCCGTTAAATGGGTTAAAAGTCAGACATCTTCTCATAAAACACTCGTGGCTTATTCGTTAGGTAATTTTCTGAATGGGCAATATGGAGGCAATGAGAATAATCAATTATTAGGACGAATTAACTTCGATATTGTGAAAACGCCTAAAGATGCGCATGTGGAACATGTGACGTGGACGAGCATGGTTAATCATTATGAGCAAACTAATCCTCATAATAAAAACACACGTCAAAACTTCCGAATTTACAATTTAGATGATTACAATGAGCAACTTGCTCAAAAACACGGTTTACGATATGACCCACAAAGCGAATGGAATATTCACCATCTTCAAGATGTCACAAAACAGGTTATAGATGACCAATTTTTAAATGAAAAAAGCATGTAATACCTCATACAAAAACTTCATACTAAACACAAAAAGCTAATGTGCATGAGACAAATCTTCTTATCTCTACACATTAGCTTTTCTTCATTTAAGTGTTAAATCGAACGTTCACGCAACGCTCTTCTAACTATTTATTTTGTTCTGCGAAGGCTTTTGAGATGTCACGTAATTTTTCTGGTGCGTCATCCCAATTCATTCTTACTTCAGTAAAATGCATTTGATCTGGAGCATCATTAATTTCGTCAAACACACGTTTCAAGTCATTTGATGTTTTAACATCATGCACTGCTACATTATCTCCACCAAACACTTTAGGTAACGCTTTGTAATCCCACATACGAATATCGTTGTAAGGCTCTTCCATACCATGGATTAAGCGTTCTACTGTATAACCATCGTTATTGATGACAAAGATGATTGGTTTAATGTTGTGACGAATCATTGTTGATAATTCTTGAACTGTTAATTGTAATGAACCGTCGCCGATTAATAAGATGTTACGGCGTGATGCATCGGCCATTTGTGTACCTAATGTTGAAGGTAAAGTGTAGCCGATTGAGCCCCATAATGGTTGTCCAATAAATGACATGCCTTGAGGTAGAGCTAATTCATATGATCCGAAGAATGATGTACCTTGTTCAGCGATTAAGATGTCATCGCCGCCAATGAATTCTTGCATCATTTTGAAGTATGTTTCTTGAGTTAAAGCATCGTTAGTTAATTCGTAATTGCCTTCTTCTGCTTTTTTAAAAGTAGGGAACGTACCGTCATAGTGATAGTCTAGATTATTTAAATCAGCTAATAAATTAGGTAATGTGACATCTTCTTCAACAATATTACCTAATTTAAAGTGACGATGGTTAAGCATGATGACTTCATCAACATCAAATTCATATGCGAAACCTGCTGTTGCTGAGTCTGTTAATTTCGCACCAATATTTAAAATAACATCACTATTATTCACGTAATCTTTGATTTCTTCGTCGGCAATTTTACCATCAAAGATGCCAATGTAGTGTTCATTCTCTTCATTAAAAGCACCTTTACCTAATGATAATTGCACAACTGGAATATTCGTTTTATTTACAAAATGTTCTAATTCATCATGTAAGTGGAAACTATTAATTTCATGACCTGCGATAATGACAGGTTGTTTCGCATGATTTAATTTATCTGCCACCATATCTACATAGCGACTTAAATCTTGTTTAGGTGTAAGTGCTACTTCATATGGATTGCCGATTTCAATTTCTTCCATTGCGACATCGATAGGTAAGTGAATGTGCACTGGACGACGTTCGCGAAGCGCCGCATTAATCACTCTAGGAATTTCAATTGTCGCATTCTCAGGTGTAATGTACGCTTGTGCTGTAGTAATAGGTTCAAACATTTTGCGATAACTATCGAACTTGCCTTCACCAAGTGAATGGTGGACGTATTTGCCAGCATTTTCAACGGCTCTTGTAGGCGCACCAGTTAGAGCGATAACAGGCACACGTTCTGCATAAGAACCTGCGATACCGTTCACGGCACTTAATTCACCCACACCAAATGTAGTTACGAGAACGCCAAGTCCATGAATACGCGCATAACCATCAGCTGCATAACTACCATTTAATTCATTTGTAGTACCGATCCACTCTACGCCATCATGACGTACAATGTCATCTAAGAAAGCTAAGTTGAAATCTCCAGGAACCCCAAAGATTTTATCCACGCCTGCTGCATGTACTGCATCCATTAAATATTGTCCTACACGTCGTTTCATATTCATTCCACCTTTTTCTATATTTAGAATACACTTACACTATAATCTGTACTTGAATTAAAGTCAACAAACTTGACCTTTTAATGACCTTTTTTTGAAAATTGTTTATAATATGGATAATAATTCCCAATATAAAGGAAAGAAGCCTATGGATAGTAATAAAAAAGATTATGAACATATGTTGTTTTATTTCGCATACAAGACATTCATCACCACCGCTGATGAAATTATTGAAAAATATGACATGAGTCGACAACACCATCGATTCCTATTTTTCATAAATAAATTACCCGGCATTACAATTAAACAATTATTGAAAACATTAGAAATTTCAAAACAAGGTTCTCATGCGACATTACGTAAGCTAAAAGAAGAAGGATTAATTATTGAACAGACCTCAGAGGAAGATCGTCGCGTTAAACAACTTTTCCCAACACCTAAAGGAAGCAAGCTCATCGACAAGTTAAATAAAGCCCAAGATGATTTAATGCAAAGCACCTTTCAGAAAGTTGGACGCGATTGGTACGCTATTATGGAAGAACTCGCTAACCGTCGCGAAGGCTTCCAAGACATCCAACATTTAAAAGATGAAAAATAAAAACACGATACTGATGAATAGTTTATTCATGGGTATCGTGTTTTATCTAATGTAGAAATTAAAATGTTTTAGCTAATTCTTTAGCTTCAGCAATTGAGGCTGCTTTAATTTCTTCTGTTTTTTCAGGTTCAGCATTGTGACCTTCAATAATAATTGTTTCATATGAAGGTACGCCTAAGAATGTCATAATATTTCTTAAGTAACGATCGCCACTTTCAACTTCAGCAGCTGGACCTTCTGTGTAGTAACCACCACGTGATTGAATGTGTAATGCTTTTTTATCAGTTAAAAGACCTTGAGGACCTTCAGTTGTATACTTGAACGTTTTACCAGCAATTGAGATCGCATCGATATATGCTTTCAAAACAGGAGGGAATGATAAGTTCCACATTGGTGATACGAATACATATTTATCAGCTTCTAAAAATTCATCTAGAATTTCGCTTAAACGATTTACTTTTTGTTGTTCATCACTAGTTAATTCATCACCGTTACGTAATTTACCCCAACCAGTTAACACATCTTTATCAATCATAGGAATATCTTCTTTGAATAAATCGATGTGTTGTACTTCGTCGCTTGGATGATTTTCTTTATAAGAGTCTACAAATGTTTTACCAGCAGCCATTGAATTAGATGCTAATTCATCTAAAGGGTGTGCTGTAATATATAATAATTTAGTCACAATAGTTCTCCTCAAAAAATAATTATTTCGAAATCGATATAAATAATATATTCGATTTTCAAATTATTGCAATACTTTTAGAAAAAAATCAGTCCAATGGGGTATATAATTTGCTATGCAATCTTTAAAAAAGACATCAAGTCAGTGTATAATATAGATGTATTTAGATTCATTACATATAAAAGAAATCTAATCAGTGTAGAACCTTAAAGGAGTGATAGACGTGAGAGGATTATTAATTACATTAGTTTTAGGTGTAGCTGCATATGTCGGTTTCAAGAAATATCAAAATAAAGTTAATGAAATGCCTAATATCGAATATTAAAAATAATAAGTCAAGATGTTTTCATATTGAAAATGTCTTGGCTTTTTATATTTTATGAAATATACATAATAATTATTAAATTTAGATTAATTGAAATAAACTCAATTGAATAAGAACGTGTATAAGTTTCTCATAAGGCTAATTAATTTTATTTATATATATTGAAATAATTAATGATTTTCTTTTAAAACGACACATACTGACCGAACAATATTATATAATGACGGGAGGTGCTTATCCAATCATTCCGCTCGGATTAATTGGATAAGAAAAAAGGAGATTTGGTGAAATATGAAAATTTACATGATATTTACACAATCTTAAATGTTATTTCTAAAACTTTAGATAAGATGAACTGTAATGATTTTTTAGAATCATTATAGCAATATATTAGATAATTAATAATTGATTAGATTTCTAAAGTAAAAATCTCAATAAAATACATA
>NZ_PPRD01000003.1 GCF_002902575.1 Staphylococcus croceilyticus
GATTACAATTTGTTAACTAAATATTAAAGGAATTTTTAGAAAAAATTATAAAAATAATTGTCGAATTGGTTATATAAGTGCATAATAAATATTAATTAAATGTAAGGGAGTTGTCTTATGGCTGAAGAAAAATTACAAAGAGGATTGAGTAATCGTCATGTGCAATTAATTGCTATTGGCGGCGCAATTGGTACAGGGTTATTCTTGGGAGCTGGACAAACGATAGCAATGACAGGTCCATCTATTTTATTTACCTATATTATTATAGGCTTCATGTTATTCATGTTCATGAGAGGTCTCGGAGAAATTATGATTCAAAATACCCGTTTTCACTCTTTTGCAGACGTGACTAATGAATACATAGGACCTTTCGCCGGTTTTGTAACTGGTTGGACTTATTGGTTATGTTGGATTATTACTGGAATGGCAGAAGTTACAGCTGTTGCAAAGTATGTAAGTTTCTGGTTTCCTAATATTCCAAACTGGATTTCAGCGTTATTTTGTGTATTAATTCTAATGGCATTTAACTTATTAAGTGCTAAAATATTCGGTGAATTAGAATTCTGGTTCGCGATTATCAAAATTGTTACAATTATCGCTTTAATAGTTGTAGGTTTAGTAATGATTTTATTCGCATTTAATACACAATTTGGACATGCAAGTTTCACTAACTTATATAAACATGGTATCTTTGCAGATGGCGCTTCTGGTTTCTTTATGTCATTCCAAATGGCACTATTCTCATTCGTAGGTATTGAAATGATTGGTGTAACAGCTGGAGAAGCAAAAGATCCAGAGAAAACTATTCCAAAAGCAATTAATGCCGTACCACTAAGAATTTTAGTATTCTATGTGGGTGCATTAGCAGTAATCATGTCAATTATTCCTTGGGATAAAGTGGATCCATCTGAAAGTCCATTTGTACGATTATTCTCATTAATTGGTATTCCGTTTGCAGCAGGTTTAATTAACTTCGTAGTATTAACAGCAGCAGCTTCATCTTGTAACAGTGGTATCTTCTCAAATAGCCGTATGCTATTTGGATTATCTGAACAAGACCAAGCACCACCTGCTTTTAGAAAAACAAATAAAAACGGTGTGCCACACATTGCGATCGTCGTGTCATCAGCGTTATTGTTAGTTACAGCATTGCTAAATTACATCTTCCCTGATGCTACTCTAGTATTTACTTATGTAACAACTATTTCTACTGTATTATTTATTATCGTATGGGCATTGATTATTATTGCTTATATCAACTACCATAGAAAAAATCCTGAACTTCATAAAAAAGTTGACTATAAACTTCCTGGTGGTAAATATATGGGATATGCAATCCTAGTGTTCTTCATTTTAGTATTCTGCTTATTATTCGTAAATGAAACGACTAGAAATGCAATCTTCTTAACACCATTATGGTTTATCATTTTAGGATTAATGTACTTAAGATATAAAAAAGTAGCTAAAAGAACTAAATAATTTAATTGCTCATGAACCTTAATTTATCCAGTATGGGTAAGTTAAGGTTTTTATTATGCGACAATGTTACTAGTGTCATGTTTCTAAAAACGTTGAATATTAAAATACATGCCACTCTTTTATGTTTGATTTTTAAATCTGTAAATCGCCAATCAACCATATTTTAGTTGTAAGACTATATGATACTTACAATTCCATTTTGTTTGTACTAAACTATTTGTGTCGGATGACAATAAATAGCACCTCCTCGTGTTGATTATTTTGGTTGGCTAACCAATTTATATACAAACTCATAGAGATGCTTTTTTACTTTTTTAAGCCATACGCATAACATATGGTTTTCTTTGTACAAAAAATAGGCTAAACCATTTGTTTAAATGGTTTAGCCTATTGTATTTATAATGAAGCTTGATAATTAATATGGATTTATATTAATTATAGAACGTTAGCATAGCCTTCAAAGATTTTACCTTGTGCAGCATCTACTGTTACTAGAATATCATTTTTGAATTGTTTAGTAGCATTTTCAACTCCAATTACTGTAGGTATACCTGTTTCAAGGCCAACAATAGCGCTTGGAGATGTAATACCATTTTCTTCAGTGATTAAGCCAACCGCTTGTTCAACATATGGTACTAAAGATTCGTCTACAGAATTAGTAACAATAACTGATTCACTTAAATCTTTACCTTCTAAATCACTAGCGCTATTCGCTATAACAGTTTTACCTACTACTGAACCACGGCCAACGCCTTGTCCTTTAGCAATTTCGTCACCTACTAGGTGTAATTTCATCATATTTGTTGTACCTTGTTCTCCAGTTGGTACACCTGCAGTGATAATAATTAAATCACCATTACTTACTCTTCCAGTTTCAACAGCAGTAGCAACCGCATTATTTAAAAGATCATCAGTAGTTTTTCGACCTTTTTTAATTACAGGATAAGCGCCCCATACTAATGCTAATTGGCGAGCAGTATGTTCACTAGGTGTAACTGCGATAATATCTGAATGAGGACGATATTTAGAAATAGTTACCGCTGTAGAACCACTTTCTGTAGCAGCAACGATAGCTTTTACATTTAAGTTTAAAGCAGTGTGTGCTACTGAAACACCGATTGCATTAACAAGAGATGTTTCAACTAATTTAGTACGGTCAGATAATAATTTTTTGTAATCTTGAGCCGCTTCAGCAGATACAGCAATATTTCTCATTGTTTTAACTGCTTCTTCAGGATATAAACCAGCAGCTGTTTCACCAGATAACATTACTGCATCAGTACCATCATAAATTGCGTTCGCTACGTCACTTGCTTCCGCTCTTGTAGCACGTGGGTTACGTTGCATAGAATCAAGCATTTGAGTAGCAGTAATAACTGGTTTACCAAGTTTATTACATTTTCTGATTAAATCTTTTTGAACAATTGGTACTGACTCAGGTGGAATTTCAACACCCATGTCACCACGAGCAACCATTAAACCATCAGAAACTTCAAGAATTTCTTCGATGTTATCAATACCTTCTTGGTTCTCAATTTTAGGGAAAATTGTAATGTTGTGATTATTCTCTCTTTCAAGAATTTCACGGATATCTAATACGTCACTTGGACGACGTACGAAACTAGCAGCGATGTAGTCTACATCTTCTTTGATACCAAATAAGATATCTGCAGCATCTTTATCAGTGATACCTGGTAAATTAACTTTAACACCTGGTAAGTTAACACCTTTTTTGTTTTTCAATTCACCTGTATTTAAAATATCACATTTAACTTCACCTTTAGCTTTATCAATGTCTTTAACTTGTAATTCAATTAAACCGTCATCAAGTAAGATATAAGATCCTAATTCAACGTCATTAATTAAATCGCCGTATGTTACAGAGAATTTTTCAGGTGTACCTTCTACTTGATTCATGCTTACGATAACTTCTTTACCCTTTTCGAGAGTAATTAAGCCATCTTTCATATCATGAGTACGGATTTCAGGTCCTTTAGTATCAAGTAAAATACCAATTGTTTTTCCTAATTTATCAGCTACTTTACGAATTGTATCGATACGTGCTTTATGTTCTTCATGGCTACCATGAGAGAAGTTTAAACGCGCAACGTTCATTCCAGCTTTCATTAATTTTTCTAACATTTCCTCTGATTCTGATGCAGGTCCAATAGTACATACGATTTTAGTCTTTCTCATTATAAAAGCCTCCTAAATTAAATAGATAACTCTTTTGTTAATTCATAAATATCTGTATTAAATTTATGATCATCTTTATTGAAAATATCTTCAAACGGTGTTGCAGTAAGTTTGTTGTTCTTAATACCAACGCCCTTACCAGTTTCTCCATCCATTAATAGCTCTACAGCATACCCACCTAAGCGTGAAGCGAGTACTCTATCAGCACCTGATGGACTACCACCACGTTGAATATGACCTAAAACAGAAACACGTGCATCTACATTAATATATTTCATTAATTCATCTGCACATTCTTGTCCAGTCATACAACCTTCAGCAACCATCACTATAGAATGTTTTTTACCACGTTTGATACCTTTTTCGATTTTTTCAGCAATATCTTTAATATCTGTGTGCGCCTCGGGCACTAAAATAGTTTCAGCCCCCACTGATAAACCAGCCCACAGTGCTAAATCACCGCAGTCACGCCCCATTACTTCTACAATAAAAGTTCTAGCGTGACTTGATGCTGTATCACGGATTTTATCAACGCTCTCAATGATAGTATTTAAAGCTGTATCAAATCCAATTGTAAAATCAGTACCATTAATATCATTATCAATTGTACCTGGAATACCAATTGTTTTAATATCCTTTGTTTCTTCACTGATTCGTTGTGCCCCTCGGTAACTACCATCTCCGCCTACTACAACTAAACCTTCAATTCCGTGCTTGTGTAAGTTCTCTATTCCTCTTTTTCGAACACTAGCTTCTTTGAATTGTGGACATCTAGCAGAGTAAAGGAAGGTGCCTCCTCGTTGGATAGTGTCTCCAACTGAGCCTAATTCAAGTTTATGAATATCATCGTCTAATAAACCTTGATAACCTTGATAAATTCCATAAACTTCAATATCATTATAAATCGCCTTACGCACTACTGCTCTAACAGCAGCGTTCATGCCTGGTGAATCTCCACCACTTGTTAATACCGCAATTTTCTTCATGACGACATACCCTTTCCTAACTAGAATTATCTTTAGTATTAAATTACCACAATTTTTTTAGGTGTTCCATCAATATAGGTGCATTATATTGATGTAAACGTTTTATATATTAAAATTAACTTATTCAATATAAAAAAACTAGAAATCAAAGTATTGATTTCTAGTTTCTAAAATTAATTTTCAATGTAAGAACCGATATTTCTAAACTTATTAAATCTATTTTCAACTAATTCCTCAGCGCTTTGTTTCTTTAATTCATCTAAATGTTTAACAAATGCAGTTTTGATTTCATTAGCCTGTTGTTCAATATTATTATGAGCGCCACCTAATGGTTCATCAATTACTTCATCAACAACTTTTAATTGATGTAAATCTTTAGCAGTGATTTTCATTGTTTCAGCAGCCATCTTAGCTAGTGAACTATCTTTCCATAATAATGCTGATGCACCTTCAGGAGAAATAACTGAATATGTACTATTTTCAAGCATTAAAATTTTATTTGCGATACCGATGCCTAGTGCGCCTCCGCTACCGCCTTCACCAATAACAATAGCGATCACTGGCACTTTAAGTGAAGCCATTTCAACTAAATTTCTAGCAATAGATTCACTTTGTCCTCTTTCTTCTGCAGCTTTACCTGGATAAGCACCTTTTGTGTCAATAAACGTAAAAATAGGACGCTTAAATTTCTCAGCTTGTTTCATTAATCTTAAAGCTTTACGGTAACCTTCTGGGTGAGCCATACCAAAGTTTCTATAAATATTATCTTTAGTATCCTTACCACGTTGTTGTCCAATTACTGTTACTGCTTGTCCATTTAAATAACCAATGCCACCTATCATTGCTGGATCATCTCTAAAATTTCTGTCTCCATGTAACTCAATGAAAGAATCAAAAATATGCGGAATATAATCAAGTGTAGTAGGTCTCTCTTGTAAACGTGCGATTTGGACTCTATCCCACGGTTTTAAATTTGTATATATCTTCTTCGTTTCTCTCTCAAGTGATGCTTCTAATAAATCTATTTCATCTTGCAAATCTACATCATTTTTTTCTTGAGATTCTTTTAAAGATTCAATTTTACTTTTTATATCAAATAAAGGTTTTTCAAAATCAAGCATTCGGCTTCACCTCTTGGTGCATTTTTAAAATTTGAGCAAGCGTTGTTTTCATTTCTTTACGATGCACAACTTTATCTAATTGACCATGCTCTAATAAAAATTCAGCAGTTTGGAAATCATCTGGTAATTTCTCATTAATAGTTTGTTCAATTACTCGGCGACCTGCAAAGCCAATTAAAGCTTTTGGTTCACTTAAGTTAATATCCCCTACAGAAGCAAAGCTTGCTGATACACCACCCGTTGTCGGATGAGTTAAATAAGAAATATATAGTAATCCAGCATCAGAGTGTCGCTTTAATGAAACACTCGTTTTACCCATTTGCATTAAAGAAATAATACCTTCTTGCATTCTCGCACCACCACTAGCTGAGAATAAGATGAAAGGTAAACGATGCTCAGTACAATAATCAATAATACGACAAATTTTTTCACCAACTACAGAACCCATACTGCCCATTCTGAAACGCGCATCCATAACGGCAACACCGTATTTGATGCCTTCTAATTCTGCAGTACCCGTTACCACTGCTTCTTTTAAATCTGTTTTCTTTTGGTCTTTTTCAATTTTTTCTTGATAACCAGGAAAGTCTAATGGATTAGCAGATGTCATTCCTTTATCGAACTCTTCAAAGGTATGTTCATCTGAAATTGCTTCAATTCTTTTATAAGCAGGTAATGCTATGTGATGATCACAGTTAAAGCATACATTTAAATTTTCGGATAATTCTTTTGTATACATAATCTTTTTACATTTAGGACATTTAGTCATGATCCCTGCTGGTACTTCGTTTTGTTTTGAATCTTGTACTGTTAAATATTTCTTTTTCTTACTACTTCTATTAAAAAAATCTTTAAACATGTGTAAACCTCCACGTAACCTATCAAACACCTTATAGTTTACAAAAATGTTGAATTTGCGTCTTTAATCACTTGCAAAATATTAGAGAGAAACTATGAACAAAACGGAAGTTAATTCATAATTTCTCTGTAAATTTAACGAACTGAATTATTGTTTTAATTATTTAACAAGTTAGATTAAATAACTTTATTATTATTTTAAATCAGTTAATTTCATTGTCTTATCGTACACTTTTTGAGGATCAACATCAATACGAGCTACTCCAGACTCCATTGCTGCTTTCGCAACTTCACGTGCAACTGAAGGTGCTACTCTTTTATCAAAAGGTCCAGGAATACAATAATCAGAGTTTAATTCATCTTCTTCAATTAAATTAGCAATCGCTTCAACTGCTGCTTTCTTCATATCTTCGTTAATATTAGTAGATTCAGTTTCTAATGCACCTCTAAAGATACCTGGGAATGCAAGAACATTGTTAATTTGGTTAGGGAAATCTGAACGGCCAGTACCTACCACTTTAGCACCCGCTTCTTTAGCATCATCAGGTTTAATTTCTGGATTAGGGTTAGCCATGGCAAAGATAATTGCATCATCAGCCATAGATTGTACCATTTCTTTAGATAATAAATCTGCTACTGATACACCAATAAAGACATCTGCGTCTTTAATAACATCTTCTAATGAACCTTCAACTTTATCTTTATTCGTAAATTTAGCAACATAATCTTTAGTATCATTCATACCAAAAGAACGCCCTTCATAAATAGCACCCTTAGAATCGCACATAATCATGTTTCTTACACCATATGCGTCTAATAATTTTACGATTGCTATACCAGCAGCACCTGCTCCATTAAGCACTACTTTGATATCAGATAAATCTTTATCAACAATTCTTAAAGCATTGATTAACCCAGCCATTGTTACGATTGCTGTACCATGTTGATCATCATGAAATACTGGAATATTAGCTTCTTTCTTTAATCTTTCTTCAATTTCAAAGCAACGAGGAGCTGAAATATCTTCTAAATTAATACCACCATAATTAGGAGAAATTAATTTAACTGTTTTAATAATTTCTTCAGTATCAGTTGTATCTAACGCGATTGGCACCCCATTAATTCCTGCGAAACTTTTAAATAAAACTGCTTTCCCTTCCATAACTGGAATACTAGCTGCAGCACCAATATTACCTAAGCCTAATACTGCTGTACCATCTGTAACTACAGCAACTGTATTTCTTTTAATAGTATAGTCATATACAGTACGAGGATCTTCATGAATTTCTTTACACGGCTCAGCTACGCCAGGAGAATAAGCTAAGCTCAATTCTTCTTTATTCGTTACCTTTACATTAGGCATTATTTCTAGTTTACCTTGATTTTCTTTATGCATTTGTAAAGCGTCATCTCTTAAAGACATCAAATCAACCCCTGTTAATAATCTATATTTTTTAAAACTAAAATTGTAAACAACTAATTTTTAATGTTAACTCAAATGTGTGTATAAAATAAAATTAACTGATGATTTTATCTTATTAATCATCAGTTAACTATATCACAATTTTTTTACATATAAAAGTTATACAATTCTTATGTCATTAGGTTTAAATAGATTAATAAAATGCGTGAGATAATTCATATCCCTTTTAATAAAACCTAATGTCATCGTTTCATTAGATGATTCGTTATAAATCATCACTTCAATATTATTTTCTTTGCTATTTGAAAGATGCTGTTTTACTTCGTCAATCTCTTTTATATTTCGAATAATAATTTGATTCGCCTTTTTAATTCGGTTCGTTTCAAAATCATCTATTGTTGATAAATAATTGACCACTAGTTGAACTTGTTGATTTCTCTTTTCAAATTTGCCGTATACCACATAGATTTCATTTTCTTTCAAAATAGTTTCAAATTGCTTAAATTTATCAGGGAAGATGACCCCGTCTATATTGTTACGACCATCATTAAGCGTTAAAAATGCCATATTTTGGCCATTTTTAGTTCGAATCTGTTTAATTCTATCTATCTGCACCAAAATCGGTTTAGAATTCATCTGATGTTTAAGCGTAAAAATACCTAAGTATTGTTTATTATTAAATAACTTTTCAACAGGGTGACTTGAAATATAAAATCCTAAATAATCTTTTTCATAATTGCTAATCATCTGGTCACTAAGCTCTTCTTTATCTTGATACGTCTGTTTTGGTGTTAACATATCAAATAGAAAATCATCTTGTTCAACATTTGAAACTTCATCTAAAACTTGATCAATGGCACTTAGCAACGTAGCACGTGTCTTACCTAAACTATCAAATGCCCCTACTAAAATAAGTGCTTCAAGCAATTTGCGTGTCTTAATTCGTTTAGGGATTCTTCTAGCAAAATTAAAGAAGTCTTTGAAATTCCCGTTTTGATATCGCTCATCTACAATTGATTTAACACTTTGATAACCTACCCCTTTAATGGCGCCAAGCGATAGATAGATATTAGATTCAGTCGCTTTATAAAACCAATGACTTTTATTAATATCCGGAGGCAAAATATTTAAATTTTGACTTTTAGCTTCATCAATAATTGCTGCAGTTTTATTTTCATTCCCTACTACATTACTGAGAATATTGGCATAAAAGTAGTTTGGATAATGTACTTTAAGATAAGCCATTATATAGGCGATTTTTGAATAACTTACTGCATGGGCTCTAGGGAAACCGTAATCAGCAAATTTAAGTATTAAATCAAAGATTTGTTTACTTACCGCTTCATCATAGCCATTTTTCACAGCCCCATTAATAAAATGTTGACGTTCATTTTCCAATACAGTTCTATTCTTCTTACTCATTGCACGACGTAAAATATCCGCTTGTCCGTAACTAAAACTCGCAAACTGACTAGCAATTTGCATAATTTGCTCTTGGTAGATGATAACGCCATATGTACGTTTCAAAATCGGTTCTAAATCAGGATGTAAATATTGAATATCACTTTGGTTATGTCTTCTTGAAATATAAGTCGGTATTTCTTCCATAGGACCCGGTCTATATAAAGAGGTTACAGCAACGATATCCTCAAAATGTTCTGGTTGAAGTCTAACTAGCACTTTTCTAACGCCTTCTGATTCCAATTGGAAAATGCCGGTTGTATTACCTTTTGAAAGTAACGCAAACACTTTTGCATCATCCATAGGAATATTTTCAATATTAATATCGATGTTCAAGTCTTTCTTAACTTGTGTAATAATTTGGTGAATAATTGAAAGATTTCGAAGGCCTAAGAAGTCAATCTTTAATAAGCCTAATCTTTCTGCTTCAGTCATCGTCCACTGCGTTAATAAGCCTGTATCACCTGTTGTTATTGGCACATAGTTATAAAGCGGTCTTTTATTTATGATAATACCTGCTGCATGAGTAGAAGTATGTCTAGGTAATCCTTCTAATTTACGACTGATTTCAAACCATTTTTCATGACGATGGTTTCGATGTACAAACTGCTTAAATTCGTCATTTTGATACGCTTCTTCTAAAGTAATTCCTAAACGATGTGGGATAAGTTTAGATATCTCATTTAGAGTAATATCATCAAATCCCATAATACGTCCTACATCTCTAGCTACTGCTCGCGCCAACAAATGGCCAAATGTCACAATACCAGACACATGATGCTCACCATATTTTTCTTGAACATATTGAATGACTTTTTCACGTCTCGTATCTTCAAAGTCTATATCAATATCTGGCATCGTTACACGTTCAGGATTTAAGAAACGTTCAAATAGCAAATTATATTTAATTGGGTTAATCGTCGTTATTCCAAGCAAATAACTAACCAGCGACCCTGCTGATGAACCACGCCCTGGCCCTACCATGACATCATGCGTTTTCGCATAATGAATTAAATCACTTACGATTAAGAAATAATCTTCAAATCCCATATCCGTTATAATTTTATATTCGTGGTTTAAACGAGCTTCGTAACGTTCATCTTGTTGTAAATCAAATTCTTGTAGCTTTTGCAGTAATATTGACCATAAATAGTCTTTAGAGCTTTCACCCGTAGGCGTCTCAAATTTAGGTAATAAATCTTGATGATAGTCGATTTCAGCTGTACATTGATTTGCAAGTTCTGAAGTATTCTGCCATATGTCTTCAGTTAACTGCATTTTTTGTAATTCATTTTCAGAGAAAAAATGTTCCTCAATATCTTCAATATCGTTCACTAAATCTAACTTTGTATTATTCTTGATGGCTTCTAGCGCCGGGATTGTATCAATATCTTTCGCATCAAGATATCTAGCATTTTTAAGCCAAACTACTTTTAAATCATATATTGATGTATCACTTGTGTGATTAATATATATCGCTTCATGATTAATAAATTCTTTAACAATAGATTGGTGTTCTTCTTGTGCCTCTTTGAAAATGATAGCAAGATTACCACTATATCTATGTAACCATTCTAAAGGCACGAGGTCCTTCTCTTTCATTCTAATGGCAGATGATAATTGATATAAAGCAGTTAACCCTTTATTGTTTCGAGCAAGTAATACCGTTTCAATAGTATGTAATCCGTTTGACAAGTGAATAGTCATACCAAATATCGGTTTAATGTGATGTTCAAGACAAGCATCATAAAATTTTGGGAAGCCATATAATACATTTGTATCTGTTATCGCTAACGCCTCATACCCATTTTGTTGCGCTTTTTTAATAACATCATCGATTTTCAAGCTAGAATATAATAAATCATATGTTGTATGAATATTTAAATGTGCAACCATATATGACTTCCTTTCATTTTATTTATAATTTTTGACGTAATGCTTTTGCTAACTCATCAAATTCTTCCCAACTATAAACCGAAACGCCTGACGCATTCGGATGGCCGCCTCCACCAAATTGATTAGCGATATCATTAATGACGATACCTTTAGATCGTACGCGACATCTTATTTGGTCTCCCTCATCAACAGCAAATACCCAAATTTTTAAACCTTGAATATCGGCTACAGTATTTACAAATTGAGATGCTTCATTAGGCAATAATTGATATTCTTCTAATATTTCTTTAGTAATTCTCACTTGGCAAAATGCATGATCTTCACTCAACTCAAAGTTTTGGAAGATATAGCCTTGGAATGGCATCACCTTAGGATCTTTTTCCGACATTTTATTTAATTCTGCATTATGGTCGAATGGAAATTTTAATAATTGACTTGCTACTTCCATCGTATGTGGCGTTGTGTTATTAAACATAAATCTGCCAGTATCGCCTACAATACCTAAATAAAGGACACGCGCCACATCAGCATCAATAATACTGAAATCATTAAAATGTGTAATAAAGTCAAAAATAATTTCACTTGTTGATGATGCTTCAGTATTCACATAATTGATTTCACCATATTGGTCCGTTGCTGGATGGTGGTCAATTTTAATTAACCCTTTACCATTACTGTATCTTTGATCATCTATACGTGGCGCATTCGCTGTATCACACACAATCACTAAAGCATCTTCATAAACTTCATCCGCAATTTCATCTAAACTACCGATAAATTCTAAAGATACTTCTGATTGCCCTACCGCATAAATTGTTTTTTCAGGAAATTTGCGTTCCAAATATAATTTTAATCCAAGTTGAGAACCGTACGCATCAGGATCAGGTCGAACATGTCTGTGAATGATAATCGTATCCGCCTCTTCAATTTTATGCATAATTTCGTTAAATATTCCTACCATAAATGATTACTCCTCAATTTTTGTCTTTTTGAAAATGCAGGCCCAAATACACTGCATGATTTTTACTTAAATGTCCTCAAACATTTGGCAAATAATCATCGCGTTCGCTACTCTTTCATTACCACTCATCATGGTAACTTCTAACTTCGCAAAGTTTCTACCTACATCTAACATGTTATACGTGACATTAATAAATGTTTCAATTGGTACAGTTTTGATATAAATAATATTCAAACTTTCAATCATTACGTCTACTTTTTTAAATTTACGTAGCTCATGTTTAATCGTTTCTTCAATAATAGCTACAAATACAGATTTACTTAAAGTGCCATATTGATTTGTTAGTAATGGAGAAACTTCTACAGTAATATCATTTTGAGTGATAGTGATATGTTTAGCAATTTGATCGTTAATTGTTTCACCAATCTGAGGTTGTCTACCAATTAATTGCATCGCTTTTAATACATCGTCTCTTGTAATGACTCCGATTGCTTTTTTATTTTTAGTAGTTACCGGCAAAATTTCAATACCTTCCCAAATCATCAGGTGAGCACAACTTGCCACAGTCGTGGTTAATTCTACATTGATAGGTCTTCTAGTCATCACTTTACTTATTGTATCTTCAACTTGCATGTGAATAATCTCTTTACTAGTAATAATCCCTACTAATTTCCAATTTTTATCCACCACTGGAAAACGCGAATGCCCGGTCACTTTCGCACGTGCTTTATAGTCCTCTATACCCATTTCATCAAACACAACCGTCATATCATTAATAGGTTTAACAATATCATTTACGACTAAAATTTCTTTTCTTATCATTTGATTGTACATTGCTCTATTGATGATATTAGCTACTAAAAACGTATCATAGTTTGAGGATAATATTGGTAAATTATGACTATCAGCGTAATCAATAATTTTTTGAGACGTTTTAAAGCCTCCTGTTATAAGTACACCACTACCTTTTTTCAAAGCTTCTAATTGAACATCAGGACGATTCCCTACTATGAGCAATGTTTGATGACTGATATATTTAACGACATCTTTAAGCTCCATTGCACCTATCGCAAATTTTGATACACTGTTGCTCAAACCATTTTTACCACCGATAACTTCTCCATCGATAATTTTTAGAATCTCATTAAACGTCAAATTTTCAATTTCTTCACGATTTTTCTTATCAATGCGTACAGTGCCAACCCTATCTATCGTTGTTACCAATCCTAATTGGCCTGCATCTTTAATCGCTCTATAGGCAGTACCTTCCGATACATTCATTACTTTCGCTATTTTTCGAACCGAAATTTTTTGACCGATTTTTAACGATTCAATATACGCTATTATTTGTTCATGTTTAGTCATTTAAATACCTCTTTAAAATTGACAATGTCCTATATATTATAACTTTTTCCATAGAAAAAATCGATTTTGAAAAATATTCCTAGTAAAACTTCTTAGTCCTACATTTTCCGAACAAAAAATAATAATAGCATAATAATTTAATGATTACGGTTATTTAATCATTATAAATATATTCGTTGGAAAAATTAATTTATATTATATATAATTATATTAAAGGAGGAATGTCCTATGTATAAAAATATATTATTAGGCGTTGACACACATTTAAAAAATGAAAAAGCATTAAAAGAAGTATCAAAATTAGCTGGTGAAGATACTGTTGTTACAATCTTTAATGTAATTGGTGAACAAGATGCTCAAGCTTCTATCAAAGCGGGTACACATCTAAATGAACTGACTGAGAAACGCAGTAAAGAACTTGAAAAAACTCGTGATATTTTAGATGATTATGGTATTAACTATGATCAAATTATTGTGCGAGGTAATCCGAAAGATGAACTTGTCAAACATGCTAATAGTGGTAAATACGAAATCGTTGTATTAAGTAACCGTAAAGCTGAAAGTCAAAAGAAATTTGTACTTGGCAGTGTCAGTCATAAAGTAGCTAAGCGTGCAACTATTCCAGTATTAATTGTTAAATGACTTCTTTTAATATTAGAAAACTCCTATTATAGAGTGACTTGAAACCTTTGTTGTCCACTCATATAATAGGAGTTTTTTTCAATTTAACGTAAAGTTATAATACAAGATTTTAGTAATGATTTAATTTAAAATTCTACAGCTTCACCAGGTTCTAAAATTTGGACTTCCCCTTCTGTTACTGCATCTTTAAATTCTTGAGGATTTTGTTCGATTAATGGGAAAGTGTTGTAGTGGATTGGCACTGAAATTTTAGGTTTAATAAATTCATTAATTGCATAACTAGCATCATCAATACCCATTGTGAAGTTATCACCAATTGGTACGAAGCATACATCTACTGGATGGCGTTCCGCAATTAATTTCATATCACTGAATAAGCCTGTATCGCCAGTGTGATAAATTGTTTTACCTTCAGCTTCAATAATCACACCCATTGGCATACCTAGGTATACTGGAATACCATCTTCGTGAGTGAAACTTGAACTATGGAATGCTTGAACATATTTCACAGTACCGAAATCAAATTTAGCTTTTCCTCCAATATTCATACCGTGAACATTTTCAACACCATGATATGTTGAAAGATAACCTTGTAATTCTGCTGAACCGATAACAGTCGCATGATTACGGTTTGCAAGCTCGACTACATCGCCAAAGTGATCAGCATGGCCATGCGTTAAGATAATATAATCCACATCTAATCTTTGTTCATCTAAATCACATTTATCATTACCAGAAATAAATGGATCTACGATTACTTTTTTACCGTTACCTTCGAAATAAATAGTAGATTGACCATGAAATGAAAGTTTCATAATTAATAGCCTCCTAATAGCTTGTTAATTGTAGTATACCCTAGCACATAAATTTTATAACACTTTTTAGTTAAAATGCGCGAGGTAACGTACCTCCATTAGTTCATCTTTTCCATAAAGCCTAATTTGAATCTCTTCAGAAATTATTCAATAATTTTGAATTTCTTCTTTAATAGACGTAAAATTAAAATCAAAGAACTCAAGGAGGATAATTATTTTATGACAAAAATAGACGAAATCACCCAAGCGTTACATAATGAAAATGCTGATGCAGCATGGATTACGACTCCACTTAATGTCTTTTACTTTACTGGTTATAGAAGTGAGCCTCACGAAAGATTGTTAGCAGTATTAATTACTGCTTCTGGTGAGAAGACACTTTACTGTCCTAAAATGGAAGTTGAAGAAGCCAAAGCCTCATCTTTTGATGGTAAAATTATTGGCTACTTAGATACAGAAAATCCATTTGATATTGAACCTCATACTTTTAATAAACTATTAATTGAGAGTGAACATTTAACAGTTAAGCGCCAACGCGAACTTACTGATAACTTTAATGTTAAGGAATATGGCGATATCGATCAAACTATTAAGAATTTAAGAAATATTAAAAGTACTGATGAAATTAATAATATTAAGAAAGCAGCTGAGCTAGCTGATAAATGTATTGAAATTGGCGTTGATTTCTTAAAAGTTGGTGTGTCAGAGCGAGAAGTCGTTAATCATATTGAAAATGAAATTAAAAAGTTCGGTGTAAGTGAAATGAGCTTTGATACGATGGTATTATTCGGTGATCACGCCGCTTCTCCTCATGGCACTCCAGGCGATAGAACTTTAAAAGATAATGAATACGTTTTATTTGATTTAGGGGTTATTTATCATCATTACTGTAGTGACATGACACGTACTGTTAAATTCGGAGCACCTTCAGATAAAGCTCAAGAAATTTATAATATTGTCTTAGAAGCTGAAACAGAAGCAATTCGCTCAATTAAAGCCGGCGTACCATTGTATGAAATTGATAAAATTGCACGTGATATCATCACAAATGCTGGCTATGGTGAGTACTTCCCTCATCGTTTAGGTCATGGGTTAGGACTTGAAGAACATGAATATCAAGATGTATCAAGTACAAATACTAATAAGTTAGAAGCGGGAATGGTTATTACTATTGAACCAGGTATTTATGTACCAGGCGTGGCAGGAGTTCGTATCGAAGATGATATTTTAGTAACTGAAGATGGCTATGAAATTTTAACTCACTACGAAAAATAAAAAACATCCAGTTGAGGAGGACAATCCCCTCTCAACTGGATGTTTATTTTATAAATCGATTAGTCTTCTTTTAAAGCGTCTTCGATAGTAGTGTATTCTAAATCAAATGCTTCAGCTACACCTTTATGAGTTACATGACCTTTATAAGTGTTTAAACCTAAAGATAATGCATGGTTAGCTTTAAATGCTTCACGATAACCTTTATTTGCTAATAATTGAGCATAAGGTAATGTAGCATTGTTTAAGGCAATTGTAGACGTACGAGGTACAGCACCTGGCATATTCGCTACAGCATAATGAACTACGCCGTGTTTAACGTAAGTTGGGTCATCATGAGTAGTAATTTTATCAGTTGTTTCAAAGATACCACCTTGGTCGATAGCGATATCAACGATTACTGAACCGTCTTTCATTTGTTTAATCATATCTTCAGTAACTAAGCTAGGCGCTTTAGCACCAGGAATTAGAACGGCACCGATAACTAAATCACTTTGTTTAACTTGTTCTTCAATATTTAATGGGTTAGACATAATAGTGTTTACACGGCCATCAAATAAATCTTCTAATTCAGCTAAACGTTTAGGATTAACGTCTAAGATAGTAACATCTGCGCCTAAACCTAAAGCGATTTTAGCAGCATTTGTACCAGCTTGACCGCCACCAATAATAGTTACTTTACCTTTTGGTACTCCAGGTACTCCGCCAAGTAAAATTCCCATTCCGCCATTAATTTTTTGTAAGAATTCAGAACCTACTTGGGCAGACATACGTCCAGCTACTTCACTCATTGGTGTTAATAATGGTAATGAACGGTCAGGTAATTGAACCGTTTCGTATGCAATACCTACTACTTTATTATCTACTAACGCTTGAGTTAATTTTTCTTCATTAGCTAGGTGTAAGTATGTGAATAAGATTAATCCTTCTCTGAAGTATTTATATTCATCTTCTAAAGGTTCTTTAACTTTGATTACCATTTCTACATCCCAAACTGCAGATTGATCAGATACAATTTCAGCACCTGCATTTTTGTAATCTGCATCTTCAAAGTATGAACCTAATCCTGCATCTTTTTCGACAAGTACTGTATGTCCTTGTTCAACTAATGCATGTACACCACTTGGTGATAAACCAACTCTGTTTTCGTTATTTTTTATCTCTTTTGGAATACCAATTTTCATTCCATCCACCTCCAACACCATCGTAACGCTAAACTGATGAAAGCGCAATCAGAAAAAGTACACATTATTGTTAAAATATAAATATTAAATATTCTGAAATTTGTGGTAAAATATAAGTAAGAAAAGCTAAGGGGGTTATTAAGATGTTAACTTATAAAAACATTTTAATCGCAGTTGATGGTTCACATGAAGCAGAGTGGGCTTTCAATAAAGCCGTAGACGTAGCTAAACGTAACGACGCCAAATTAACTATTGTAAACATTATTGATTCAAGAACATATTCTTCTTATGAAGTTTATGATGCACAATTCACTGAGAAATCTCGCGGTTTCTCTGAAGAGTTATTAAAAGGTTATCAAGAAGTCGCAACACGTGCTGGAGTAACTAATGTAGAAACACGCTTAGAGTTTGGTTCTCCTAAAGCCATTATCCCTAAAAAATTAGCAAGCGAACTTAAAGTAGATTTAATTATGTGTGGTACTTCAGGCTTAAATGCAGTAGAGCGATTTATTGTAGGTTCTGTATCTGAAGCCATTGTACGTCACTCACCTTGTGATGTGTTAGTCGTACGTACTGAAGAAATTCCAGAGGACTTCCATCCAGAAGTGGCTACACCAGAATTTAGACAACAATATTCTTAAAACTTAAATCATAATCAATCAATTTAAAGGGTGCCTCATTTTGTTGAGGCCCCTTTTCTTTTTCTAAAAACAAAAAAATGCCATGGTTACATCTTAAATAGACATAACCATGGCACTTAGTTATATATTATAATTCACCGAATTTTACAGTGTCTCTTGCAATCATAACTTCTTCGTTAGTTGGGATTACAATTACTTTTACAGGTGAATGTGGATAGTTAATGAAAGCTTCTTCGCCGTGAATAGCTTCATTTTTCTTAGAATCCCAATAAACACCCATGAATTCTAAACCTTCTAATACTTTAGCACGTACTGTTGATGAGTTTTCACCTACACCAGCAGTGAAGACAATAACGTCTACGCCATGCATTCTTGTAGCATAAGAACCAATGTATTTATGGATTCTTGAAGCGAATACATCTAATGCTAATTGAGCACGTTCTTTACCTTCTTCAGCATCGCTTTCTAGGTCACGTAAGTCACTTGAAGTACCTGAGATACCAAGTAAACCAGATTCTTTGTTTAATACATTAAGTACTTCTTCAGCAGTTTGATCAGTTTTTTGCATAATGAATGGAATTAACGCAGGGTCAATGTTACCAGAACGTGTACCCATTGTTACACCAGCTAATGGTGTGAATCCCATAGATGTATCGATTGATTCTCCACCATCGATAGCTGCGATTGATGCACCATTACCGATATGACAAGAAATGATACGTAATTCTTCGATTGGTTTATCTAAGATTGCAGCTGCACGTTGTGATACATATTTATGGCTTGTACCGTGGAAACCATATTTACGGATACCATAATCTTTATAATATTGATAAGGTAAGCTGTATAAATATGATTGCTCAGGCATAGTTTGGTGGAATGAAGTATCAAATACTGCTACGTGAGGAATATTTGGTAATAATTTTTTGAATGCACGGATACCCATTAAGTTAGCTGGGTTGTGTAAACGTGCTAATTCACTTAGTGATTCAATTTGTTGTTCCACTTCGTCAGTTACTAAAGCTGATTCAGGGAATAACTCACCGCCGTGTACAACGCGGTGACCAGTACCAACGATATCATTAATATCATCGATGATACCATGTTTTTTGAAGCTATCTAACATAATATTAATTGCTTCTTCATGATCTTTAATATCACGAACTTCTTTAACTTTTTCACCATTAACTTCAACAGTAAAAATTGAATCTTTAATACCAATACGTTCGATTAATCCTTTAGTAACTAATTCTTCTTCAGGCATTCTAATAAGTTGGAATTTTAAAGAAGAACTACCAGCATTAATCGCTAAAACTAATTTAGACATAAATTATTGTCCTCCAATTTATTAATTAAATATCCATATTTATTTAACCATTAATACAGTTATAATTCAAGAATATGACAGTTTATTTTTTTGGATGATTTTCGTCCATCCATTGATTCAATTCACTAATGAATCCTTGGAATTGATTTGGATTTTTGAAATCAGGAATGTTTGCAAGTAAGACTTCTACTGGCTTAGTCTCATTAGCTTTTTTCTTTTGTAAAATTAAGATAGATTTACGCGCTTTCTCATTTTTAAATAATGTCTTAGGTAAATTTAGAAATGCTTGCATTTCAGTCTCTGTAGCAATGAAATTTTCTAACTGTTTTACATTTTCATCTTCAAAAATATTGCTAGGCACGACTAAAAAGGCATATCCAGTCGCTTTTAAAGCTGTAATAGCTTGCTCGATTAATAAGTAATGAGAATAACTATGTCCTTCTTTAAAACCTAATTTCATTTCTTTACTGCGTTCATCTACCGGATAATAACCAATTGGGAAGTCCCCAATGACAACATCTGCTTCCTCTAAAGGTAATGGCATAATCGCATCTTGAGGATATACATCAAATGGTATTTCTAAGAAGTTAGCTAAATGCACACTCACTCTAGATAAGACTGGATCCACTTCGATTAAGTGATGCATAACTGTAGTCTCTTTTAATACTTCATTAACTGAAGCACTTAAATGCCCTGCTCCACTTGCAATATCAACCACATGTAATTCATCACTATTTTTAGTAAATTTTTGAACTAAGAATCCTAATATTAATCCAATTGAATCAGGTGTAATTTGATGATTTGCTTGAATTGTTTCTTCCTGTAACAAGCTTAAGTAAGCAAATTGAAAGGCTTTACGTCTATCTTGTAAGGTTGCTTGTTCAAGTAGCTCTCTTTTATTTTGATAAACATCTTCCATAGCTAAACCTAAGTTTTCAATAAAACTTTGGCCATTCTCTTCGTTTAAAGCTTTAGCCTTCTCATCAAGCGTACGGAATAATGTTTCCATAATTGTTTGTTCTTCAGTCATATAAACTTCCTTTCCAACAAAAAAGCGTCCATACTTTTTATTTCTTTGAAAATGTAACATCTGTTTCTACATTCTTATTTTGAAATAAATATGGACACCTGTGTTTATGTCTTTTCAATCATTTATTTATATAATCATTAAATATTACGGTAAGCTTCTAAAGCCGCTTCGAAGTTCGGATAATCTGTACCTTCACTTACTAACTCTTTATAAACAACTTTATTATCTTTATCTAGAACAAATACTGAACGTGCTAATAATCTTAATTCTTCCATTACTACACCATAATTTTTACCGAAAGATAAATCTTTATGGTCACTTAATGTAATGACATTATCTAAACCATTAGACGCACACCATCTTTTTTGAGCAAATGGTAAGTCAGCTGAGATTGTTAATACAACACCATCTTCTTGAGATGCTTCTTCATTAAATTTACGTGTTTGTTGATCACATACACCTGTATCAATTGAAGGTACTACACTGATTAATTTCTTTTGTCCTTCAAATTGACTTAAATCTACTTCATTTAAGTTATTATCTAATACTTTAAAGTCTGGAGCTTGTTGTCCTTCTGAAATTTCTGTTCCTAATAAATGAATAGGATTATTTTTAAAAGTAATTTGTGCCATGTTGTTACGACCTCCAAAGTTGGTTAATAAATTCTATCTATAATAATACGATAGTAGTAAATCTTAAATCAATTAATTGATACTATTCCTAATGAATGTAATAGAATTACTTTCCTAGTAATTGAGCGATATAGTCGTAAGTATTTTTCAAAATTAATAATGCAGTGACTATAATAAATAATAATTTAACATAGCTTACGCCTTTACTTATAGCTAATTGAGCACCTATATAGGATCCAACAATCATGCTGACACCCATTATTAAGCCATATACAAAATTAACTTGGCCTAAAATGATAAAAAGTACTAGTGCCCCTATGTTAGAAGCAAAGTTAAGTACTTTAGCATTTCCAGCAGCACTTAAAAAATCAAAGCCAAACATTAATAACACAAAAAGCATGAAGGAGCCCGTTCCACCGCCTAAAAAACCATCGTAAAACCCTATTAATAATAGCAACCCTACAAAAATGATGGCTTTACCAATGGTTAATTTAGAAAAGGTGCGAACCTCTCCCCAATCTTTCTTAAATATCGTATAAATTAAAACGAGTGTTAATATAATGATAACAAGTGGCTTTAAAACTTGAGCTGGTAAAAATGTTGCTAGACTTGCTCCACCTGCTGAAAATATAAATATAAATGGAAAAAGTTTTAGTACAATTGATAAATCTACTTTTCCTGAGCGAATAAATTTAATTGCACTGGTTAACGAACCAAATGAACTCGCTAACTTATTAGTTCCTAATGCTATGGAAGGTGGCATACCTATAGCCAGTAATGCAGGAATAGATATCAAGCCACCACCCCCTACTACAGCATCAATAAATGCCGCTAAGAAACCAAAAGCTATAATGATAATAATGATATTTAAACTGATATCCATGTTGCCATCCCCTAAAATTAGTTTCTATTTAAACTAATTTTAAAATAATTCATCTATTAATGCATCAGTATCTTTATCTTTCTCACTCTTATAATCTTTATTAATTGTAATTGTTTCAACATTATCCGCAGCACATTGAACCATTTCATCAAAGTTATAAACACTTTCATACTTAATTACTTTATCGAAATCTGGTTCTGTAACTGGGTTTTTAGGTGTAAAAATGGTACAGCAATCTTCATATGGTTGAATAGAAACATCGAACGTTCCAATTTCACGTGCTTTCTTGACAATGTCTTCTTTATCAAGAGAAACAAGTGGACGTAAAATTGGTGTAGAAGTCACGTTGTTGATAGCGTACATACTTTTTAACGTTTGACTCGCAACTTGGCCTAAATTTTCACCATTAACAATTGCATGCGCACCGATACGTTCTAATACAATATCAGCCACTCTAAGCATCATACGTCGTGTTGATGTCATCGTATATCTTGGATGTACCACTTTATTAATTTGTTTTTGAAGCTCAGTAAACGGCACAATGTGTAACTTAATTGGACCGACACGTTCAGATAAAATACGTGTTAATTCAATGACTTTATCTTTGGCTTTTTCACTTGTGAATGGCGGACTGTGGAAATGAATAGCTTCAATTCTAACGCCACGCTTCATAATTTCCATACCTGCTACTGGTGAATCAATGCCTCCTGAAAGCATTAACAATGTTTTGCCACCGCTACCAACTGGTAAGCCACCAGCACCTTCGTATACTTTTGTATAAATATAAACGCCATCCATACGCACTTCTACTCTAACGTTATGGTCAGGTTTCTTAACATCTACAGAAATATCTTCCGTTGCTTTTAAAATCGTGCCACCTAATTCTCTTTGTAATTCATACGTATCCATCGGGAACGTTTTATCAACACGTTTAACATCAATTTTAAACGTATCTCCACTATTGAAATTTTGTGCAAGTTCAACGCATAAGTTTTTAATGTCATCTAACTCTTGAGTCGTTTTATGAACAGGACTTACAGATTTAATTCCGAAAATTTTAGTCACACGATAAATGACTTCTTGCACATCTGCGTCTTCCGTAAGCGAGATATACATTCTATCTCGTTTACCTTGAACATGCGTACCTTCAAGTGATTGTAATGAACGAATCACATTATCTTTTAATGCATTAACGAACTTTTTACGATTAGTTCCTTTTAACGTTAATTCACCATACCTTACTAATAAATGATCAAATTTCATTTATTTAAGCAGCTCCTTTACTTCTAAATATATTGTTTCAAACTTCTCTTTAAATTGATTTATATCTTCTTGAGTCGTTGTATCACCCAGTGACAATCGTATACTGCCTTCTATTTTATCCTCACGAATATTCATCGCTAATAATACTTCGTTTAATTTACCGCGTTTTGATGAACAAGCACTTGTCGTTGAGACCATGATATCTAATTTAGAAAAAGCATTTACAAGGACTTCACCTTTCACCCCTGGAAATGCAATATTTAAAATTTGTGGTGCACCATTTTCAGGAGAATTAATGTAAACACCTTTATAATCTTTAAAAAATGATCGTAAGTCTTCATTAAATGATGCTAACTTAGTGTGGCGTTCCTCTAAATTATTTACAGCCAAATCAATCGCTTTAACTAATGAAACATCCATAGCAAGATTAACTGTGCCACTACGCACACCATATTCTTGACCTCCGCCATGAACGATTGGCTCAAGTTTTTCTTTATTATCTATCAATAATAAACCTTGTCCCTTAAGACCATTAAATTTATGGCCACTGAAACTGACACTATTCACACCTGTAAGCGTCATTGGAACTTTTCCTAATGCTTGAACAGCATCTACATGTAAGTGGGCTTTCGGATACTGTTTTAATAATTCTACTATTTGGTCAATAGGTTGAATTTGTCCCATAATATTATTCACGTACATGCAAGTAACTAGTCCTACTTTATCATTCATTAAAGAAGCCAGATGTTCCATATCAATTTGACCATTTTCATTAATATTTACGTATTTTAAAACGAAACCTTGAGTTTCTAGGTAACGCATTACTTCTAACACAGAAGGATGTTCTAAGACAGACGTAATAATTTCATTCGCAAATTGTTTTTTACGTAGTGCCACGCCTTTTAAGGCAATATTATTAGATTCTGTTGCCCCACTTGTAAATATCACATCAAATGGTTGTTTGCCGAATAAAAGCTGATTGATACGTTCTTTCGCTTGATTAAGCACTTTTTCAGCTTGTAAGCCCATTTTATGTGGGCTATTTGGATTATAATAAACAGATTCATTCACTTTAACAAACGAATCCAATACTTCTTTATGAGGTTTAGTAGTTGCGGCATTATCCAAATAAATCATTTGCAACACTCTCTTTCAAATCAAATATACTATTTAAAAATGGAGTTAAGTATATTCATAACTCTTCTTTTATAACTTCTTTAAAAATAGACACTAAAGCATTATACTATTTTTTTTCAAAAATTAAAGGCATGTATCCTAACTTTTATAGGATACATGCCTCATCAAAAGATGATACTATTCTTTTGTAATTTCGTCTTCAATATATTTAGTAATACCTGGCTCAACACTTTCAAGTGCTTGTTCCGAAATTTCAATTGAGCGTTTGTAACGATTATTTTTAAATAGACGTTCAGCTTCATTTAAGCTTTTATCTACATTATTGTGATCTTTACGGTAACGGTTACCATATTGAATTAAACGTTCAGCATAAACTGCATTTACTAGAACATCATTCGCTTCGTCTTCAAATGTATTCATTTGAATCACAATCTTAGATACTCTGTCTTTTAATTGCTTAACGTTAATTGGACGCTCACTAAATTGTTCGTTTACGTCTCGAACTTCATGATCAATTTCATTTTTCATAATCACGAAACGTTCAGGTACACTAGTTAAATTAGAAGCAAGCAATCTGCGATATACTTCTTCTTTTTTAGATTGAATTCTTAAAAGATGATCTTCTGCATCTGCTTCATCTTCTCTCATTTGGATAAGATGATTTTGTAATTTTTCTTGCTTTTCATTAATGACTTTTACATGGTCATCTAGATATTCTAAGTTATCTTTAACTTCACTGTATCTTACTGCAGATTTAGACATTTCTTTAAGAATATCATCATATACAGTCACTAAATTTTGAATTTCATTCTCATGTTGGCGAATACTATGAACGTCACTTTCATTAATGAAGTAATTCTCACGAATATAATCAATTTCAGTGCGTAACGTATAGTTCATTTCTCTCGCTTTAAACAATTCATTAGTGATGTCTTCTTTTGTTTCTTCTACTTCATTTTTTGCTTTAACTTCATGTTCGATTAAATCATACATTTCATCAAGTTTATCATTGATTTGTTGAAGTTTATTATTCGCTTCATCTAATTCTAAGCGACTAATCATTGGTTCAACGAAATTCAATTCTGTTTTCAAGCTTTGTAATGTACCGTCAATTTTAACATGATCTAAATCGTAACCATTTGCTTTTAAATCTCTACAACCATATTTTAAATCTTGGAATTGGCCTGGTAATTCTTTTTGAGCTTCTCTAATTAACTCAGGAATTTCAGCCATATATTCTTTAGTTTCATTCATTGAGTCACTTAGTCCCATGATATGGTTATGCGCTTGAACATAGTTACCTTCGCTTTTAAGCATGTCGTATTGCTCTAATTCAGGCTCAAATGATTCAATTTGTTTTTCAAGGGGTGCTGCTGCTTCCCCAAACTGATGTCTATTTGCTAGTACATCACGTTTCATTTCACGATAATCCGTTTTACATTTGTTATAAACTTCTTCGTTTTCTTTATGTAAAGTTAAGATTTCGTTCACTTCATCTACTTGAGCTTGATAACCCGCTTCGTATCTGTCCATTAATTCATGAGCGTCATCAATATCTGTTTGCGCTCCTGAAAATTGGAATTTATCAAGTTGAAGTTCAGCATCATGAATCTTCTCTTCAACTGGTGCTAGATAATTGTTTGTATGATCTAAGGTGTCTTGTTTTAAAGCATCATATTTTGTTCTAGTTTCACCTTTTAAGTTTAATTCAGAAAGTTTCTCTAAGTTCTTTTCAAAAGGTAGTTGTTGGATTTTTACTTTACGATCTTCAGCTTCTTCAACAATTTTTCTCTTGTTGGAACGCATATAGAACATAACACCAACAGCAATCAATATGATGATTAATATTGCTAATATAATGAATACAGCCATCTCATTCTCCTCCTATATTAACATCATTATAACGTAACTTTCCCTCTCATTAAAATAAAAATTAAATGAATTGATAGATTATTTTTTTCACTTTATACTTAATTGTAAAATAATCGAATGAGGTATTCTTATGACAGATATCAAAGAAACAAATTATAGCCTGTTAAAAAAGCAACTTGCTAGTCTTATTGAAGATGAAACGAATTTAATAGCAATTTTAAGTAATACATCTGCTTTAATTAACGATTCATTTGATCAAGTCAACTGGGTTGGTTTCTATTTAATAGAAGATAATGAACTTATCTTAGGACCTTTCCAAGGACACCCAGCCTGCGTTCACATCGCAATAGGTAAAGGCGTGTGTGGCACAGCTGTCGCTGAAGACAAAACACAATTAGTCGCAGATGTACATGCCTTCCCTGGTCATATTGCTTGCGATGCCAATAGTAATTCTGAAATTGTAGTTCCCATCCATAAAAATGGAGAAATTATTGGTGTATTAGATATTGATGCGCCTATAAAAAATCGTTTTTCAGAAGAAGATCAACATGGCTTAGAAGCAATTGTATCTATTTTAGAAAATCAATTATCAAAATAACGATAAATGTGTTGACACTTTTAAAAATACTGGTACAATGGATTTTGTGTGAATTAACGAAAATAGCAGTTGTATATTGTTGAGCGCTATGTTGTTCCCGAAGCGGACGTGTCACGTAACTGTAGCTATAAGGTGAAGACACATAAAACAACATATCTTGATGAGCATACAACACTCTTTTTTGTTTATTCATAACAACAAAAAAGAAAAAGGAGGAGTCTTATTATGGCTCGATTCAGAGGTTCAAACTGGAAAAAATCTCGTCGTTTAGGTATCTCTTTAAGTGGTACTGGTAAAGAATTAGAAAAACGTCCTTACGCACCAGGACAACATGGTCCAAACCAACGTAAAAAATTATCAGAGTATGGTTTACAATTACGTGAAAAACAAAAATTACGTTACTTATATGGAATGACTGAAAGACAATTCCGTAACACATTTGACATCGCTGGTAAACAACACGGTGTTCATGGTGAAAACTTCATGATCTTATTAGCTAGCCGTTTAGATGCAGTTGTATACTCATTAGGTTTAGCTCGTACTCGCCGTCAAGCTCGTCAATTAGTTGGTCACGGTCACGTTGAAGTTGATGGTCGTCGCGTTGACATCCCATCATACTCATTAAAACCTGGTCAAGTTATCACTGTACGTGAAAAATCACAAAACTTAGACATCATCAAAGAATCAGTTGAAATTAACAATTTCGTACCTGAATACTTAGACTTCGATGCAGACAGCTTAAAAGGTACTTTCGTACGCTTCCCTGAACGTAGCGAATTACCTGCTGAAATCAACGAACAATTAATCGTTGAGTACTACTCAAGATAAGTTGCGTAGTATTAAAACCACCCTTTCCTTTTGGATTGGGTGGTTTTTTATATCCACATTACAATTTAAATAATTCATCTGGAATATCAGAAATAATTCCGTCTACCCCTAAATTGATAAGCTTCTTAACATCTTTAGCCTTATTCACTGTATATGGAATGACTTTCAAATCATTCTCATGTGCACGTGCCATAAATTTTTTATTCACTAATTTATAATTAGGATTTACAAACGTCGCATATTGAGCAATCTCTTCAAAGTCAGGTAATTTATACCAATATTTCTTTTTACTGATTAATACCCCTAATTGATAATCACTCTCTAATGTCGAGAGGTGTTTAACACTATTAGCATCAAAAGATTGAAGAATCACTTTATGTGATGGTACTTGATACGCTTTTAGTCGCTGTACGACAGCTTCCTCAATACCAGGATATTGACTGGGCACCTTTAACTCTATTAATAATTTTTTAGAGTAATGATTAAATACTTCCAACACTTCATCAAACGTAGATATTTTTGTATTTGAAAAGGCTTTGCCATGTTTTACACCAAAGTCAAAGTTTCTTAACTCCTCAAGCGTGTAATCCATCACTTTACCTTTTCCATTAGACGTACGATCAATCGTATCATCATGAATCACTACTAATTCTTTATCTTTAGTGAAATGCACATCTATTTCTAACATATCAATGTGTTGCATTAATGCTGCCTTAAATCCTTCAACGGTATTTTCAGGATAGCGATGTGATAATCCACGATGCGCTACAATTTGAAATGCTTGATTGGGTTTAGATATTTTCATAAAAAGACACCTTTCTTTCATCTTGCACCACTTTCAACTAAACTTAAGTTAACACACAATTTACGGAGGTCAAACTGATATGGTGAAACATGATTTCGAAGTTCAAACTAAGTGGCTAGGTGGTCGTGAAGAAGTAGGTTCAGTTAACGGCGATGTGATTTCTGAACATATTTCAATTCCAGCTCCTTTGGGCGGTAATGGCACTGGCACAAACCCGGATGAATTATTGGTAGCTGCCGCTTCTTCTTGCTATATTATCTCCCTAGCCGCAACGCTTGAAAGAGCTAAATTTACAAATATAGAATTAACAATTAAGACCATTGGTACGGCGCTTTTTGAAAATGGGAAATTCAAAATGGATAAGATTACGCACTACCCTTCCATTACCGTTTCAAGTGATGAAAAAGCAACATTAGAAAAACGTTTACCTAGATTATTAACGATTGCTGATAACAACTGTATGATTTCAAATTCTATACGCAATAATGTAACTATCGACATTCAACCTACTATAGAATAATCTAATTCAATCTCACTATAAATCTTAGTGGGATTGAGTAATCCTCTTTTAAATTGTCAGAATATTTGTTAAAATAATTAAATCTTATCTATGTGGGAGGAAATTTAACAATGTATTACTATGAACCTTTATTACTTACACCCGGACCAACCCCAGTCCCTCCAGAAATTAATCATGCTATGAATTTACCAATGGTAGGTCACCGTTCTCCAGATTTTGAAGCCATTGCGAAAGAAGCTTTCAATAATTTGAAACCTATCTTTGGAACACAAAATGAAGTTATGATATTAACTTCAAGCGGAACAAGTGTGCTCGAAGCCAGTATGTTAAATATCGTCAATCCGGACGATCACTTTATAGTCATCGTTTCTGGTGCATTTGGTAATCGCTTTAAACAAATTGCAGAAACATACTATAAAAATGTACATATTTATGATGTCGAATGGGGTAAAGCAGTCAATGTTAACGAGTTCGTACAATTCCTTTCTTCAATTGACCACAAAATTACTGCTGTCTTTACTCAATATTGTGAAACTTCAACTGCTGTACTACATCCAGTCGGAGAGTTAGGCAAAGCTATCAAAGCGTTTGATAACGACATTTATTATGTAGTAGATGGCGTAAGCTGTATTGGTGCAGTTGATGTAAATCTTGAGAGAGATTACATTGACGTACTCGTATCAGGCAGTCAAAAAGCTTTAATGTTACCTCCTGGTCTTGCATTCGTCGCTTATAATCATCGTGCACAACAACGATTTAGTAATGTAACTACCCCACGTTTCTATTTATATTTAAATAAATATTTTGATTCACTTCAACAACATTCAACACCATTCACTCCAAATGTAGGTCTATTTAGAGCTATTAACGCTTATGCAACTTTAGTAAATAAAGAAGGATTTAATAATACGATTGCACGACATAACACGATTAAAAATGCATTAAGAGCCGCATTAAGAGCCGCATTAAAAAAACTTGATTTAGACTTATTAGTTGATGACGCTTACGCTTCTCCTACTGTAACTGCTTTCGTACCTAAAGACGAAGCGGAAGTGAAACACATTAAATCTACATTAAAATCTCAATTTAATATCACTATCGCTGGTGGACAAGGAAAATTAAAAGGTAAAATATTGCGCATTGGTCATATGGGTAAAGTTTCTCCATTTGATATTTTATCTGTGGTCACTGCATTAGAACTTATTCTAACAGATTATCGTAAAGTAAATTATATTGGTAAAGCAACTACTAAATATACGGAGGTCATCCAACATGACGCATAAAATTTTAGTTTCAGACCCTATTTCTGAAGAAGGTTTACATAGTTTACTCTCTCACCCTGATTTTGAAGTAGATATTAAAACAGATTTAACACCTGAACAGTTAGTTGACATTATCCCACAATATGAAGGTTTAATCGTGCGAAGCCAAACACAAGTTACTCTTGACGTCATTAATAAGGCACAACAGTTAAAAGTAATCGCCCGTGCAGGCGTTGGGGTAGATAATATAGATATTGAAGCGGCTACATTGAAAGGTATATTAGTCGTAAACGCACCAGATGGAAATACAATTTCTGCTACCGAACATTCAGTAGCTATGATTTTAGCGATGGCGCGTAATATCCCTCAAGCTCATGCTTCTTTGAAAAGTAAAGAATGGAATCGAAAAGCTTTTAAAGGTGTAGAACTGTATCAAAAAACATTAGGTGTCATCGGAGCAGGCCGTATAGGTTTAGGTGTAGCTAAAAGACTTCAAAGCTTTGGTATGAAAATTCTAGCATTTGACCCCTACTTAACTGAAGAAAAAGCACAACAACTAGATATCCAACTCGCTACAGTAGATGAAATTGCTACCAATGCAGACTTTGTAACTGTACACACGCCTTTAACACCTAAAACACGTGGCATTATAAATGCAAATTTCTTTGCTAAAGCAAAACCTTCACTACAAATTATCAATGTAGCTAGAGGTGGCATTATTAATGAACAAGATTTACTTAACGCATTAGATAATAATCAAATTGCACATGCAGCTTTAGATGTGTTCGAACATGAACCTCCTACTTCTTCACCTCTATTGGATCATGACAAAATCATTATCACACCACATTTAGGTGCTTCAACTGTTGAAGCTCAAGAAAAAGTAGCTATCTCAGTAGCCAATGAGATGATTGATATTTTAGAAAATGGAAACGTCACAAATGCAGTCAATGCACCAAAATTAAATTTAAATAATATCGATGAAGTAACACAACAATGGATTGAAGTCGGAGAATTATCTGGCGAATTAGCTATTCAATTATTAGAAGAAGTTCCTAGAGAAATTAAAATTACTTTCAACGGAGAAGTAAGTGAAAAAGATACAGATCTAATTATCCATTCTATAGTTACACGCATTTTACAACAAGATTTAGGAGAACGTGTAAATCTAATCAATGCAATGGCATTACTAAAAGAACAAGGTGTGACGCATCACATTGAAAATCGTGCCTCTCAAGGAACGTTCAGTAATTACATTCAAATCCACTTAATTGGTGAACAAGAAGAAGTCAAAATTGGTGCGACAGTGGTTTCAGGATTTGGCCCACGTATTGTACGTATTAACGATTATTCAGTTGACTTTAAACCTAACGCTTATCAATTCATTTCTTATCATGCAGACAAACCTGGTATGGTCGGATTAACAGGACAATTGTTAGGTAAACATGATATTAACATCGCTTCTATGTCATTAGGACGTCATAGCGAAGGTGGACAAGCGATGATGGTACTTTCAGTTGACCAACCTGTAACACAAGAAGTTATTAATGAATTATATCAAGCTGGTGGTTTTGAAAAAATTTACGGCACGACTTTATCAGTAAAATAAATACATTATAAAAGCTCGTAGATGAACAATGATTTCATCTACGAGCCTCTTTTTATAGTAAAATGTCATGAATTTTTCCTACGTGATCAACGATATGGTCGGCATGATATTGTTCTAATTCTTCACGAGCTTCTTGCCCTTTCAAACCTGTTAATGTCCCTATAAATGTAGCACCTATTTTTTTCGCACATAATAAATCTGCTAACGAATCTCCAACGATATATACCTCTTCTTTATTAACAATATTTTCTTGCTCAGTGATGTACGTTTGATACTCCGATTTTTGATTGCCATTGAGGGTTGCAATATAACAAAACGGATTTGGTTTTCCTAAAGGAATATACTGTGGAAATTCACTTTCTGCTTCAAGAACATCGCTTGCGGTTACAATGTTGTTGTTATCGAAATATTCTAGTAGGCCAAGCGATTCAAACGGCACTATAGTTTCTGTTTTAGGTCGCCCTGTTGCAATAGCTAATTGATAGCCCGCTTCTTGTAAATCGTTTAATAAAGTTTTGACTTCCTCCACTGGTCTTAGAATAATTTCATCATATATGAACCCTTCTTTTTGAGTGTTGATAGGTGTTTTATTTTCAACTTCCTCAAATAATTTACCACCTAAATACCAATTTTGATAAACTTCTCTAGTTAATTGCCATAAAGGACCTTTTAGTTTAAATACACTGGCATCATCTGTATTTAGTTGCAATTTAGCAAACTGTTCTAAAGATGCATATATATTAGCTTTACCACTTTCAATATTTTTAATAAATGATAATGGCGCCTTATAATTAATCTCTACATCGTTGTTAATCAAAGTTTGTAACTGTTGTAAGTCATCTTGAGAAATAGATTTTAATTGTAAAAATTGATTTACAGCTTGTATATCTAACGCTTTTAAAATATGTATAAAATGGATACTAAACACGACAAATAACATATCCCAATTGGAATTGAGGCCTAATGATTTTAATTGTTTTAATATGTGGTCATGTTGAAATACTCTATTTCTCACTTCTTCAATCAGTTCATCGTTTATATTTTCAAAATTAATAGATTTGTCTAAACCAAGAAATGTCTTACTCTTAAGCATTTCTTCTACAGTTAGCGCCGAAACATCAAAACAGCGTTCCTCACTTAAAAATACCCCATCCACATCAAATAATATTGATTTCATTTCACCGTTCCCCTTTTATTTTAAATATTCTGATACTTTTAATCATAACTAACCTATTATTAAAGTCAATATGCTAAAAAAATAAACCAGCATGATATATAAATGGATTACATATCACACTGGTTATCTGAACAACATATATTTATCAATAGACTTTTATCTTATCAGACCACTAAGACATATATTGTCTTTTTAATTATTTCTTGAAAAATTAATGCATTTGTCTTTCAATTTCATCGGCTACTTGTTGAACGTGCGTTCCAATAATGACTTGTGTAGAGTGTTTACCATTTTTTGTTACCCCTACAGCGCCTGCATTTCTAATTTTTTGTTCATCAATAATAGAATTGTCTTTTAATTCCATTCGTAAACGTGTTGCACAATTTGTTAATGTATCGATGTTTTCACTACCGCCTAAGCCTTCTAGAATTTGACTTGCAGTTTTATGGTATCTGCCTTTTCCAGAAGCAACAGCTTGATCAGTAGAATCATCTGTAGTGTCATCAGTTGGATCTGTTAATAAGTTTGTGCCTCTACCTATAGTGTTAAGATTAAAGACTTGAATGATTACGCGGAATATCACATAGTATAGAATAAAGAATACAATGCCTTGAACAAAAATCATGAGTGGATGATTTGCTACTGGATTGATAAGTGATAGTGCGTAATCAATCAGGCCGGCACTAAATGAGAACCCAGCTGTCCAATGAAAGAATGAAGCAATAAATAATGATAGTCCTGTTAAGAACGCATGGACAACAAATAATACTGGGGCAACAAACATGAATGCAAATTCAATTGGCTCAGTCACACCTACTATGAATGCTGAGATAGCGCTGGCTAAGAACCAACCATAAACTTGTTTCTTTTGGCTAGATTGAGCTGTATGATACATCGCTAAAGCTGCAGCTGGGATGCCGAACATCATAATTGGGAAGAATCCCGCTTGATAACGACCTGTTAAACCTTTAACTGCGCCTTGGCCAGTTTGGAATTTGCCGATGTCATTAATACCCGCTGTATCAAACCAAAATACTGCGTTTAATGCGTGATGTAGGCCTGTAGGTATAAGTAGTCGGTTGAAGAAGCCATATAAAAATGCTCCGAATGGACCAAATCCTACGAGCCATTCACCAAATTGTACTATTGCAGAATAAATATAAGGCCATGTGAACATTAGAATAACGATTAAGAATGTACAGAAGAAGACTGTCATAATTGGTACTAAACGTTTACCACTGAAAAATGATAATGCTAATGGTAATTCAACATCACTAAATTTGTTATAACAATACGCAGCAATTAAACCAATTATAATTCCTATAAAAACGTTTGAGTTATCCATTTTTTCAAACCCTTGGTTTACTGCGCTTATTTTAATATTAAATAGTAGTGCTATGTGTTTAGGCGTTAATACTTCTACTACCAGCGCATATCCTAAAGCCGCGGCTAATGCTACTGCACCGTCATTTTTCTTAGCCATACCAATCGCTACACCGATTGCAAAGATAAGACCTAGTTGGCCTAGTATAGCTGTTCCCACTGTTGAAAAGAACAGTGCTACAGTTGGCAATACGTGTAATGCTTTAAGCAAGTTACCAATTCCGACGATAATTGCGCCCGCTGGTAATACAGCGACTGGTAACATTAACGATCGCCCTAAATTTTGAAAAAACTTAAACATCTATGATATTTCCTCCCAAAATACTAATACTTTAATAAGATAGTACTTATATTTATGTATGACATACACCTATAATAATTTATCATATTTGAAAGCGTTTTTGTCATGATATTTTTAATTAAAATTATCAAAATTATGGCCTAAGATGAATTAATTATGATGATTAATACGAAGTTAGATAAAAGGCTAAATTAGGAGCATCTATTGAGTTAAGATTAAATAAAAAACTCTTGAACCTAAATTAGATTCAAGAGCTTTAGAAGCTACATTAAAGTTTATTTATTACTTGAGAAGCGTTTAAATGTTAATAATGAACCTGCAGCTAATAATACTGAAGCAATGATAGTGATTAAATCAGAGTTAAATTGTTCACCTGTTTCTGGTAAAGCTTTTGTAGTTTGTTGTTCATTATTTTGAGTAGAAGCGTTATTGTTGTTTATAGTGCTAGCATTTGATTGGTTATTATGATTTACTGTTGACTCTTGATTAGTATTTGATGAATTTACTCTAGTATTATTAGTTTTGGCTTGATTATTTTCAGAGTTAGTTGAAGCCTTTTGTACTAAGTTACCATTTGCATCATAAACGTTTCCTGTTTCTTTATTAACATATAAAAATGAAGGAGATTGGTTTGGTTCTTCACCAAAGGCAACACTATATGAGTTTTTAGGATGATTAGGATCAGCATATTTTTCATCCATAACTGTATACTTAGTACCCTCTTTAGGATGGTAGTTACTATTATTAGTTACTAAATCTTGTACATTTTTTTCGGCTTGAGATTTTGAAACATTTTCAGCTGCATGTGCTTGATGTGCTCCTACACCACTGAATAATAACGCTCCTGTTAAAGTAGTTGTAGCAAAGATACTTGATTTTTTCATTTTTACGTCCCCTTTATTAATTAAAATTAAAAATTAAAAATAAATCATAATATATTTTGCGTTACAATGTTGTTCGTCTATATATTAACATGCATTTGTTTAAATATTTTATAAAGTTTTGTAAATTTTTTGAAATTTCATTAAATAAAAAAGAGCTCTCGAATTCAATTAAATAATATGCACCCTATAAAGTTAGACTTTTAGGGTGCTAATCATATTTATAGATTATCAAATTCTTTATTTTTCTTTTCTTTTTCTTGTTTTGCATCTTCAGTATCTTCATATTTTTTTACTTCTCCATTTGAAGTATCTTTATCTAACACTATTTTAGTATTTTTTGGAACTTCAGTAATCAATACGAAACTGTAGTGATCATCATAGCGCGAATCTTTGTCACCCTCATAAACTACACCGATGCCAGCATATGTTTTACCATTTGCTTCAAATGGTTTAATAGCAACTTGTTTTCCATTTGGAAAATCTCCGTGTGACTGAATTGCTGGTTCATAAGTAGTTTTCCAACTAGCCTTAGGGTGATCATCTAATATTTCTCCACTTTTAGCTGTATATTTTGCAAAATTAAAGTTTTCAAAGTATAGTTTACCATCTTTCATGTAGAAAGTTTTTTTAATTTCTTTAGGCGAATTATTTAACGTTAATGGTTCTTGATCATCATAGGTAGAATTATAATCATTTAAATTTATCTTTTGTAATTTTTCAAACTTACGAATATTTTCATCGTCAGAATTTCCAGCTAGTTTTTTAAATATTATATCTTTAGGTACTTCGTCTTGAGTTCCAGAAAATTCAAAAGTATATGTAAAACCTTTATTATCCTTAACATAGTGTACTTCATCTAGTAATGCATCATTTATAGTTTTTTCCCCATCTTTTTCAAACTCTTCAACATTTATACCACTAGGAGTCCCAGCTTGAAAAGTATATAATAAATGTTGTTTTCCATCTTTAAAAATATCACTAAATGTTGTTTCTTTATAATTTTCACTATTAGAATTATCACTTTTATTATTTACATTTTGATTACTACTTGTTTTCGTGGATTTCTTTGAATTTTCATTATCATTATTATGACCACAAGCCCCTAATATTAAAGCTGAACTAAGTATACCGATTGCTATCTTTTTCATAATATCCTCCAATGAAATATTAAATTATGTCTATCTCATTGTATAATACTAATTATATGTTTCAATACTTTATTC